>NZ_JAIVFR010001000.1 GCF_020829685.1 Nostoc sp. CHAB 5715
CCCGCTGTTAGCTGTTAGCGGTTAGCTGTTAGCTAATGGCTAATAGCTAATAGCTAATACCCCGCTCATATTGGGCGGCTTGTTTAAAACTAATCGCAAGCTCGCTAACCGCTAATCGCTTTTATACGTATGAGCATTGCGCTTTACCCCTACCGCGTGGTCTATTTACCTGAAAATAGCTGTAAATATGGTTTAGCGATAGAAAATGGTTCTGAAGAAAAAGAAAAATTTGAGGAACATACAGAGTCGCCAACATTTTCTGTTGATGAATATAAATTAATACAGGATTATTTAAGAAAGCTTGATGCAGCAAAATGGCAAACTAAGTCAGTTGATTTAGATGCTTTACCTGAATAAATTAGATTGGACATATCTTAATACTATAAATTTTGGCTAACCTTTGCACATTAACTTTTGCAAGAACTCTAGGTAGAATACATAAGCCTCACTTTTTTCCTCAAAATCATGGGCAATATTTTTGGTCATCTATTTCGCATTAGTACTTTTGGCGAGTCTCACGGCGGCGGTGTGGGGGTTGTGATTGATGGTTGTCCTCCCCAACTAGAAATTTCGGCAGAAGAAATTCAAGTAGAACTAGATAGAAGGCGTCCCGGACAAAGTAAAATTACGACGCCTCGCAAAGAAGCGGATACCTGCGAGATTTTATCAGGGGTATTTGAAGGCAAAACTCTGGGAACGCCTATATTAATTTTGGTGCAAAACAAAGATACTCGTCCCCAAGACTACGACGAGATGTCCGAGAAATATCGACCTTCTCACGCGGATGCAACTTATGATGCAAAATATGGCATTCGCAATTGGCAAGGTGGGGGTAGATCGTCAGCGCGTGAGACAATCGGAAGAGTAGCAGCAGGTGCGATCGCTAAAAAAATTCTTCGTCAAGTCGCCAATGTCGAAGTTATCGCTTACGTTAAACGCATCAAAGACTTGGAAGGTGTAGTTGATCCAAATACTGTCACTTTAGAACAAGTGGAAAGTAATATTGTGCGCTGTCCCGATGCTGAATGCAGCGATCGCATGATTGAATTAATTGAGCAAGTTGGTAGACAAGGTGATTCTATCGGCGGTGTAGTAGAATGTGTGGCGCGAAATGTGCCGAAAGGTTTAGGCGAACCAGTATTTGATAAATTGGAAGCTGATATCGCTAAAGGTGTCATGTCTCTTCCTGCTAGCAAAGGCTTTGAAATTGGTTCGGGTTTTGGGGGAACCCTGCTAACGGGAATTGAGCATAACGACGAATTTTATATCGATGAGAGTGGTGAAATCCGCACACTAACAAACCGTTCTGGTGGTATTCAAGGGGGGATTTCCAACGGAGAAAATATCATTTTGCGAGTTGCATTTAAGCCGACAGCAACAATTAGAAAAGAGCAGAAAACTGTAACTCGTGAAGGCCAAGAAACACTATTAGCAGCCAAAGGACGCCACGATCCTTGTGTATTACCGCGTGCAGTTCCAATGGTTGAGGCAATGGTGGCGTTGGTGCTGTGTGACCATTTGTTACGGCATCATGGACAGTGTAAGGTTTTGTAGACCTACATTTGACTGACAAAAAACATTAGCGTTGCAGAGAAAGCGGGATAATTTAGCAACTTCTAAAATTCCCCTTCTCCTTCCCCTGCTTGTTCCAATTCATGCTACTGTTCTGCAACCCCAAAATATTTATTTTCTTGGGGTCGCAATACTGCGTAGGTTTTGCTTAAAAAATAACTCCAATGTAGGTTGGGTTACTGCTTTTTGCCACTTGACTTTCAAGGAAATCCCCAAGGCGAATATGAACTATTTTTCAGCTTAGGAGTTGATGGCGTATTTAGTGATTATCCAGATACGACTGGTTTTCACTCTACTGTTCAGTGGTAATTTGGTAAGGGAATTAAAAATCATGGAAAAGTACATGCTTTTACTTAAGTGGAAATCCTGTATAACAGCAGTAACCTTGACCGCAATCAGTCTTACTGCATCCAAGTCGGCATTGGCAGCATCTCTATACTCAGTTACTGACTTAGGTAGTCTTACAGGAGAAGCCTTCAGTTTCGCTACAGACATCAATGACTCAGGTGAGGTAGCCATTAATTCTTTGGCGAGTTCTTTTTTTTACAGCAATGGTTCACTTCAAAAAATTAGTCCTCTGCCTGGGGATAATCAACTTACAGTAAGTGGTATCAATAACTTGGGGCAAGTAGTTGGTAATTCGGTTGCTAGTAATAACTTTACTGGAAATAACCCTTTCCTATACAGCAATGGCATCACCCAACCCCTCCCTATCCGAAACGCTATTCCTTATGCCATTAACGATCGCAGCCAAATAGTAGGGGGAGGAAGCGGACTTGGGCCTTTTTTATACAGTGATGGTATACTAACCAGCATAGGAACTCCTGGTAATGTTGCCTACAGTTTAAATAACTTGGGACAAATAGTAGGCTTTCTCAGTTCAAACACAGGTTTTCTGTACCAAAACGGCCAAACTACTAATTTAGGAACTTTGCCACTTTACCAGTACAGCGTAGCAAATGATATTAATGACTTAGGACAAGTGGTTGGTAATTCTGGAATCACTGGAGTAGATGATGGTCGTGCTTTTCTGTACAGTTCCAGCACGGGAATCCAAGACC
>NZ_JAIVFR010001001.1 GCF_020829685.1 Nostoc sp. CHAB 5715
AGTCATGAGAACTGCCGGAACAATGGCACTATATTTTACGTGAACTACTCACACTCTAGCAAGCGGGATATAGCTCTGTGATGTAGAGTTAGCAAACTCAGAACTGGTTTTGAGGTAGTATTAGTCATTACTCAACCTGAGATCCCCATCTTTTGAGATTGAAACTCGGAAAGTCGTGTTCAGAACTCGAAAGTTGCTGTTCAGAACTCGGAAGTTGGTGTTCGGAACTCGGAAGTTGGTGTTCAGAACTCGGAAGTTGGTGTTCAGAACTCGGAAGTTGGTGTTCAGAACTCGGAAGTTGGTGTTCAGAACTCGGAAATTGGTGTTCGGAACTCGGAAATTGGTGTTCGGAACTCGGAAGTTGGTGTTCAAAGCTTGGGTTTTACCTTTCCCCTCATCCCCCTCATCCCCCTCATCTCCCTCATCTCAATTCAATCCCAGTTCTTCTTTCAACGCCTCCGGCACATTAACTGCTGTCTCTAATCCCCGCACACCTTCCCACTGCTGCTTTTTACCCCAGGTGATTTTTTCCATATTGGCGTCGCTGAGGTCAGCACCACCGAGAATGGCGTAACTTAGGTTGCTGTGGCTGAGATCCGCACCATTGAGGATAGCACCACTGAGGTTACTGCCACTGAGGTTAGCACTGTTAAGATTGGCATAGCTGAAGTCTGTACCGAAAAGGATAGCGTCGGTGAGGTCGGCACCACTTAGGTCGGCTTCGCTAAGAATCACCCCACTGAGGTCGGCTTCGTTGAGGATTACCCGACTCAGGTCTACATCACTGAGGTCTGCCCCTAAGAACATTGCACCGTTGAGTCTGGCGTTGTTAAGCTTGGCACCGTTAAGTTTGGCATAGCTGAGGTCAGCAGCAATGAGGATGGCATCACTAAGGTTGGTACTGAAAAGAATTGTGTCACTAAGGTTAGTACCGTTGAGGATGGCGTGACTCAAATCAGCACCACTGAGGTCAGCACGACAGAGGTCGGCATGATTAAGGTTAGTGCTATGGAGGTTGGCTTCACTCAGATTTGCACCGAAAAGGATGGCGTTACTTAGGTCGGCATGGCTAAAGTTAGTGCTGCTGAGGTCGGCGCGGTTGAGGTTGGTACTGCTAAGGTCGGCGCGGTTGAGGTTGGTACTGCTAAGGTCGGCGCGGTTGAGGTTGGTGCTGCTAAGGTTGGCACAGCTAAGGTTTGCACCACTGAGGTTGGTGCTGCTAAGGTCAGCACCAGTGAGGTTTGCACCAGTGAGGTTTGCACCGCTAAGGTTGGCATCGCCGAGGTTTGCACCGCTTAGGTTTGCACCACTGAAGTTTACGCCAGTTAAGTTGGCATCGCCAAGATAAGCTTGGCCCAGGTCAGCACCCCTAAAGTCTGCCCCAGTGAGGTTGGCATCGCTAAGGTTTGCACCCTTAAAGTTGCCGCCTTTGAGGAATTGCCCAACTATACTGCTAAAATTGCCAATTTCCAGGGCATCGCTATAGTTGATGATCCGCAACAGTTGGGATGTGAAAAAATTGTCTGTGTCTGGTTGAGCAGATGGATAGAAAGTGATTTTTTGTTTGAGTTCATCTCGCTCTTGGGCGTAGCGGTGTAATTCTAACAGTAAAATTAGTACGTTTAGCCCTGTATATATGTCAACCTGTCTCAGCCCGATCGCAATATTTTGCGCCGCCAATTTTAACATTGTTTTCTGAGGTAGGTTATCATCTGGTGTCCCATCGATAAATTTTCCCTGACACCAGCAACGATAAAAATCTTCTAGCCGCCAAAAAAGCAGTTCTGGGCGAATTTTTTGACCAGTCACAACCAATTCCATTACTTGGTTAACTATTTCTGGTTTCAGCGCCCCATTGCCCAGTAAATTATAAATCTCTTCATGCATCTGGCGATCGCACACTCTAAAGGAGAACCCAGAAGCTAGTGTATCTGATGTCCCATCGCCGATCTTAGAAGTCAAACCGATCTTTGGTATTGTCCATTTTTCTAAGCTTTCTTCCAGTCTTTGAGACCATAAATCTTCCTGTAAATTATCTTGAGCAAATTTAACGCTTTTATAAGGTTCTTTAATACTTTTTCTTAGAGGTAAAACTGCTTCGGTTTTCACAGATGTGGTCTTTGGCATCTCTTCTAACCTTATATCCCTGGCATAATTTCTTAGCAGTTGCCAAACTTGAGATAAATATGTTGACATTTCTGTGTCCGTTGTTACATTTAAATTACTGTTTTGATAATTCTGAATTAAAAATTTCTTTATGCTAGTTTGCTTGCTATTGCCAAAAATTAATAGTATCAATAAATACTACACAAAAAATCTTATGGGTTAGCGATATCTCTGATGGGTTACACCAACGTGTTCCTGGAGGGCGGCTTCTCGCTAACCCGTAGCAACCTCAAGCTACTTCTCCTGATGAAATAAAGTCTCATCAGAAAAATTATTTCAAAAAATCAAGTAATTTTCCGCCTTTGGCTAATTTGTTATACTTTTTTCCCAAGATATTTACTATAGGACTCCTATTTGATTTTTGAAATAACTCGCCCTCAACTCGAAAAGGCTGATTCCCTACTCCCTACTCCCTACTCCCTACTCCCTGCCTACACAAAGAAGTTCAGAAATCAAATCGGATTGC
>NZ_JAIVFR010001002.1 GCF_020829685.1 Nostoc sp. CHAB 5715
CCGCTGTTAGCTGTTAGCGGTTAGCTGTTAGCTAATGGCTAATAGCTAATAGCTAATACCCCGCTCATATTGGGCGGCTTGTTTAAAACTAATCGCAAGCTCGCTAACCGCTAATCGCTTTTATGGCTTAGTTATTGGCGGTGTTAATCGTAAATCTTATATCCAAATAATGGAGATTGAAGCCCAAGAGGCGGAAAAATTTGGACGTATAAGAGTAATAGTACAGGATAACGGTCCAATCCACCGATGCCAGGAAGTTCAACAGTTATGGTCAAAGTGGGAATACATGGGTTTATACATCTTTTTTCTGCCTAAATATTGTTCTGAGATGAACCCAATTGAATTGGAGTGGCAGCATCTTAAAAAAGATGAGCTATCGGGACAAATGTTTGACGACGAATTAGACCTTGCCTATGCCGTAATCAATGGGGTTAAAGCGAGGGGAGAAAGAGGAAAACATAGTACGGAACGTATTAAATTTAACTCTTATTCTTCAGTTTAACTTTTCGTTACATAGTTATAAATTTCCCCGCCGACTTACTTATGAGCCGCTGACATTAGTCGCACGCCCAGCAACCCGACGTGACGGTGGCGCAGACCGAATCGCAGCAATTACATCAATTGTTACTGCTTTCAGTTGCAATGCACTACACCAGTCAATGAACTCGGATTGGTTCAATCATTTTCTCCTAGTTTTTTCCTTCATATCCTGACACTGACTCTATTTCCCTCAAAAGTTTTCTTGGTTTGAACCATATCATGGCCGTTTTGAACCATATCTGAGTACGAAAGTTCGTTTTTTCAGGTTAACTGAGGGATAACAGAACCGGGTTAATTCCTGGTCGAGTTCTTTTTCTAAAACGATCGCCGAATGTCGTCGGGTTTCGGGATATTTTTCGAGTTCAACTTTAAGTTCGGTGAGTGTGTCTGCTGGTACAGCAGTTGGGGAAGCAAGTTCTGTAACTGGGGTGGGTGGTTGTGGAGGGTTTTGTTCAAAAGCTAGCACTTGCGCTTCTTCGGGTGGTTTGGGAACAAGCGCATCAGCTCGTGCTGGAACAGTCGGGCGATGGCGTTTGTTGCGTAGTTGATCGAGTACGTTTTCTGATTCTGACATTGTTTACTTACTCCCAACAGAAGTACGAATTTTCTCGATTAAAATTTCAAACGGATATTCTAGGTCGGTGTATCCCAACTGGCTGAGAGTTGTACGTTTGTTAATGGCTTGTTTGTAGCGTTCGGATTCTCGGATTGAAGGTAGAACCAAAGAGCCGCCTACTTCGTCGCGCATACCATCTACAGCAGCCCGACTTTCTTGCGCTTGGGTGTTACCAAACCAGCGATCGCGAAATGGAATAACGCCCAAAACTTCAGCATCCGTTGCACCGACATCTCGCAAACCATTGAGTAAGTCAAAGGTTCGCACCAAGGAACCATAACCTTTTACTGATGCTTCTGCGGGAATGACCAAAAAATCTGCTGCGCCGATAACGGTCAGACAAATTTGCGATCGCTGTGGTGGTGCATCTATAATGCAGACTTTGAAGATTTTGGCAACTGCTTCTAACCTGCGCTTCAGTAAGGTTGCGCCAACTCCGCTATTGGAGAGGTAATCCTGTACTGTGTCGAGTTGGTCATCGGCTGGGATGAGAAATAGATTGTCGTTTTCTTTGGTCGGGTAGATGCAGTCCTCTGGTGCGACTGTTTTTTTGAGAAACTCCAGTAAGGTTGGTTGGTTAGGTTCTAACTCGAACCCTAAATAGGTAGTGAGATTGTGTTGGGGGTCAGAGTCGAGCATCAATGTAGGAAAACCCTGGCGTGATAGCAGCCGACCGAGGAACAGGGCGGTTGTCGTCTTACCCTGACCCCCACTAAGGCTGGTAATGGTGATTGTCAAGAAGACTCAAAGACCAATGCCTGAAGATGAAGCGATCGCTCTCACACTAGAGGCATTATTAACACCAGCTATTACCGCACAAGAAAATTACTGCCGAAAATTGGGATTAAGAGATAGAATTCTCAACTTACCTTTGATGGTAGCAGCAGTGTTAACTCTTCTTTGGCGAGACGTAGCAGGGGTGACTCATTTGTCACAAGTTAAGGCTATAAGGCAGTTGTCAAGAGGCTTTTAGAAGAAGCTTGAAAGAAAAATTGGTCAGTGCCTCGCTGTTTTTCTGGGAATGGTGCGACAATTAACTTAACGTTTGGTTTTCGTTGTCGTTTAACAATGCTTCTAATGTTGAGCCATCTATTATCCAGATTCTGGAAAATTTCGTCAATGTGAATTGAATGCTTTCTGGTAGAGATCGTTGATTTCTGTTCTGCCAAGCAGTTCTTAAATACGGTAACAAATCTTTAAATACTCGCTCAAATAATTCAGACGGAAAACTTAAAAATCTTTGAGACATTGCTTGTTGAGTTACCTCTGTAGGTCTAACCCACAAAAAACCTTCTCTTGCTAGCATTCTTGTCAGTTCAGTCACCCCCATTGGTCACAAGTTAAGAAAAAGAGCCAATTGTCAAGGGGGTATGTCAAAAATCGGTAAAATGGGCTGAAAGCTATATCCTTAAAGGAATTGTGACATCCCCTAAACCTACATGAGTAGCACTAAG
>NZ_JAIVFR010001003.1 GCF_020829685.1 Nostoc sp. CHAB 5715
CCAGAAAGTGCTATTGAGCGCCAAGATAACAATAAGCGTTTAATTCCACCTAACGAATTGAATGATAAGATTAGCGAATGATAATTACACTGATTATTGATTGAGGAGATAATTATGTCAACAAATATCGAATGGACTGACCAAACTGAGAATATCATCCGTGCCAAAGGAGGCGGTTGGTGGTGTCAAAAAATCTCAGAGGGGTGTAAAAATTGCTATAGCGAAAAGCTAAATCAAAATTCTTTCTTTGGTGGGAATAAGCAACCCTATTCTGGACAACCACCAGAACTAGTGCTAGATACAGAATCTATCCGAAAATGGGGATTCCAAAGGAAACCTAAGAAGCATTTCGTTTCTTCAATGACTGATGTTTTTGGTGAATGGGTTCCGCGTTTTTGGCAACATGAAATGTTGGACGGAATGTTCGTTGCTCCCAATCAAATATTTCAGATTCTTACTAAACGCCCAGAAATTATGCTGTCATCTATCGATGAATGGCTTTCTTGTCACGGACTAGACAAATTGCCTTTAAATATTTGGGTAGGAACTTCAATTGAGAATCGCCGTACTTTAGAAGAACGTAGCCAATTCCTTGCTCAGATTCCTGCTGATATCCGCTTCTGGTCAGTTGAACCATTGCTAGAAGATTTGGGCAATATCACTCATTGTTTGAATGATGTTCAGTTAGTCATTATCGGTGGTGAGTCTGGCCCAAATTCAAGACCATGCCACATCGAATGGCTCGAATCAATTGTCCAACAATGCCAACAATGCCAACAATCAAACACTAAAGTATTCGTCAAACAGTTGGGGGCGAATGCGAAATTTGGGGGACAGCAATTTAAAACCCGTAACAAGAAAGGGGGAGACATTGAAGAGTTTCCAAAACATTTACAAGTTAGGGAATTTCCTGTTTCGGTAAGAGAGTAAAAGTAAATCCCCCGCAATGCGTCTAACAGGCGGGGGAAGGAAAAGTTTTTTGTAGGGTTCTAACGATGAGTTTAACAGAAAAAATAAATATTGCTGGAGGGTTTAAAAGATGACTACCGACAGCTTTACCGATAACAGAAGAAAACGCCATATTTATATGGATAGTAAGCTTGACGATTTGCCATTAACAATGGAGGCATATCGTGTTTACTGTCATTTGTGCCGTCGAGCCGGTTGTGATAACAATGCTTTCCCTTCCTACAAATCCATTGGTGAGTCCTGCTTTCGAGGGTCTTTTCCAAATTCACCAACCGACACTTTACGGCGAAAAGCGATCGCTGTAGTACTGTTCGCTGGTGGCGGTGGAATAGAAGCGGGGATGGTGCAAGCTGGTATTCGCCCGGTCATTGCGGTGGAGTTCGACCCAACTAAACCAGACTTGAGCAGGGCGATCGCCAAAACCCATCACCACAACTTCAGCGAGTATGGCTGTAGAATAATCCAACTAACAGTGCAAGAAGTAGCACAGTCAGGATTTCTAGGTTTTCCACGAAGACCTGACTATCTCCATGCTTCCCCTGTGTGCGCCAACTTCAGTCAAGCCCACACAGCCAAAGCGGGTAAGGGTATTGAAACGGCTGACGATCTGACCGCAGCGATCGTAGTAGCTCAAGCCATCCGACAGTTGCAGCCACGGGTGTTTACACTAGAAAATGTACCGCGTTATGGCAATAGCCAGAGTTTCAATATCATCCTGGATGCTTTAGAATCCCTTGGTTATCACGTTAATTACAGCGTGGTCAACATGGCTGATTTTGGACTGCCCCAGGCGCGGCGGCGGTTAGTCCTGATTGCAAGCAAGGGTTTTCACATTGCCCTACCTTCGGGAGCTACACCTTGTGGTTGGTACGAGGCGATAGCCCATCTCATCCCCACAATGTCTGATTCACATCTACTACCTAAACAGCAACAAGCTTTGGAGAAATTTTTAGCCGGGAATGCGCCAACACCACTGTTAATAGAAAGAGTTGGGGGGCGTACACAGTCCAAATATAAACCTGGACATTTACCTTGCAACACGATATTGCGATCGCATTTCACCGATCACAAAGGCTGTAACCGTAGTAAGTTCGCTGATATCTGGTTGCCTGATGGTACAGTCAAATCCCTGTCAATTCAAGGTGCAGCGAGGTTACAGGGTTTTCCTAATTGGTACGAGTTTTCCAACGAAACTGCTACGGCGGGGTCAATTATCGGCTATTCCGTGCCTCCCAGTTTTGCAACTCAATTATTCATGTCGGCACAAAGTATTTTGAAAGGAGCAAAAGTATGACTAACCGATGGACTCGACCTAGAACAGTGCTGGTACATCTCCCCGCCTTGGGGTAAACGAATCCCGCCGTTGCTAGTGAGTCTTTTAGAGCGGAATGGCACTAAGATAAGGAAAATCGTTGAGGCAGCAAGGGTGCAGAGGAGCGGAGGAGCAGGGGAGAAAGAAGAAGTTTCAGGCATAGGATGGAAGAAATAAAAATTCTCCTCTGCCCCCCTGCCCCCCAATACGGTTCGGTTAAGCTCTAAGCAGTGTTGAGTAGAGAAAAAGTGAGTGTTTCTAATTTAGCTCCTTGCCCTTTATGTATCGGTTTCTTTGAAGGGAATTTGGCTCTAGTTTTTTTGACTACA
>NZ_JAIVFR010001004.1 GCF_020829685.1 Nostoc sp. CHAB 5715
TTACAGACTATAAAAGAACGAATTGCCGTAGTTCAAAGTAAACGCGAGTACCTGTTAGGTATACTGGAGAAACCAAATTTGGGAACTTTGAGAGTTGACGTAAATCAGGCTTTGGAAGAACTGGATGAATTAATTGATGAATTTAGACGCACCATTCCGGTAGAGTAGAAACTATCAAAAATTGCGTCGGTTTAACCGTCAACTTCAGGTTATACCGACGCTCCTCAGTAGTATCATGTCTTCAAATCCCCAGAATTTAACTAAGTGTGAGTTGGCGAAGCAACGTAGCTGTATCCTTTATCCTGCAACTGAACCATCTCCTGCACGCTGACCTAACTGCCTAACTAAGGCAATAAGTTCCTTTGTCGGTACATCTTTCTTGCAAACGTCATCAAAGCTAGACATTGCCTTTGTCCCGTGAAAATTTACGTCTTCCACTGAGGAGTAAGCAAGGATCTGGGTGTTCGGAGATATGGCTTTAATGTGACTAGACGCACTCCAGCCATCCATGACTGGCATCTGTAAATCTAGAACAATTACGTCAGGATGGCAACGTTTAACCATTTCTATAGCTTCTTCACCATTACTGGCTAAACCTACTACTTGAATATTTTCCTGGCAAGAAAAAACTAATTGTAAGGTTAAACGAGTCAGCTCGTGATCATCAACTACTAGAACACGCAAGGTAGAAAGCTCACAGGATAACATTAACATTGAGGGGAAAGACGAAATTATTTCAGAATAACCTCTCTAGTTTATGGGAACAAATGCCAGTACTGACTCTACCCTATGGTTGAATAACTTGTGTTAACCCATGACAAACAACTTAGATAACTTCTCAAAAAAATTAAGTTTTCTAAAAAAACTAAGTTGAGCTAGTTGTCAAGGTAGAAGTAACTTATTTTTTAATCAATCAAGTTTGAGGCTACACCAGTTGAGCGTAATGCCATATTCATGAGAATTTTTTGTGAATTAGCTTCTGGAGAATCATTGTATGGACGCCGTTGAATGTAAGTGCCATCGGCTTGTAATTCCCAAGCTTGGCGATTATCTGCGAGCATAATTCCCATAATTTCTTGCAAATCTTTAGCAATATCTGGGTCTTTGACTGGGGTAATTACTTCCACTCGGCGATCTAGGTTGCGGCGCATCCAGTCGGCACTGCCAATATAAATTTCTTCCTGTGTATTGTTATGAAAATAATAAATACGGGAGTGTTCTAAAAAGCGACCAACAATGCTGATTATACGAATGTTTTCACTAATGTCTTTGAGTCCAGGACGCAAACAGCAAACGCCTCTGACAATTAAATCGATTTGCACTCCGGCGCGGGAGGCTTCATATAAAGTGGCAATAATTTGCGGATCGACTAGAGAATTCATTTTGGCAACAATGCGTCCAGAAAATCCATTTTGAACATTTTCGATTTCGCGGTGAATTAGTGCCAAAAAGCGATCGCGCATATTCACAGGCGCAACCAGCAACTCTCGATAAGATTTTTGCAGGGAGTATCCGGTCAAGAAATTAAATAAATCTGTGATGTCAGCACCTAATTCTTCACGGCAACTAAATAGTCCCAAATCTGTATACAGCCGTGCCGTTTTTGGGTTATAATTACCAGTGCCAATGTGGACGTAGCGACGTATCTGGTCTTTTTCGCGCCGTACCACCATGACGGTTTTACTGTGGGTTTTCAGCCCCACTAAACCATAGACAACATGAACCCCCACTCTTTCTAGTCGTTTTGCCCAGTAAATATTATTCTCCTCATCAAATCGCGCCTTTAATTCCACCAGTACGGATACCTGTTTGCCATTTTCGGCGGCGGCAATTAAAGCATTGACGATGGGCGAGTCGCCAGAAGTCCGGTAAAGGGTCATCTTGATGGCTAACACATTCGGATCGTAGGCAGCATGGGTAATAAAGCGCACCACTGTAGCCGAAAAGGATTGATAAGGATGGTGTACTAGCAAATCCTTTTCCCGAATCACAGCAAAAAAGTCTTTTCCTTCGTCCGTCTCCAGGGTATCTGGGTCTAAACTCGGTTCCCTGAGTCTTTGCAAGCGTAATGGTACAACAGATTGGCGTGGTGGATCTTTGAGTTCTGGCAATGGCAAGGACATAAAGTACATCAAATCCCGCAGTCCCAAAAGACCGTCTACTTCGTAGAGATCGCTTTCTGTTAATTCCAAATCATGCAATAATCGCGATCGCACTATTTCAGGAGTCTGGGATTGAATTTCTAGCCGGACTGGACTTCCACCCAAGCGCCGTTTTCGCAATTCTTGTTCGATCGCTAACAATAAATCATCTGCTTCATCTTCTTCTAAAATCAAATCAGCATCACGGGTAATGCGAAACGGATGATATTCTTGAATATTCATCCCTGGAAATAGAGATTCCAAGTTATGAGCGATCGCTTGTTCTAAGGGTACACCAGTCCAGTGGACAGGTTTTTCGTGGTGCTGATCGCCCAATTCCGGCGGTCGAGTTTCATTACACCAAAAAGCAGCAGTCGAAGCATGGGACACTCTCCTGAAAAAATTATCTGGTCAAGAACAAATTCCTGTATTGCAGGCAATTTCTCTTTCTATCC
>NZ_JAIVFR010001005.1 GCF_020829685.1 Nostoc sp. CHAB 5715
GCTGAACAAAAAGCAGAACAAGCTGAACAAAAAGCAGAACAAGATGAAAGCACTCAAGCTATCCGGGCGCTCAACGAAAAGTTACATCATGACGAACGAATAACGCTCTCCCTTGTCCCCATCGCTGATGGGCTTACTCTAGCTATCAAGCGACCTTAATAGAGTTTGATGCCAATTTACTATTCTAGCTGTTTTCAATTTGTTTGAATACAATAGGGTAGCACAGATGTGCTACCCTACCGCATGTTTTACTTCTATTGACTTAGAAGTTGTAGCCAAGTCCAAATAGTACCCCTACATCAGTTTCATCCAAAAAAGCAGCATTTACGCCACCTGTCACCGTAAATCGAGAACCAATAGGAAGGTCTACACCACCAGTTAGCAGTAGTCCAAAATCAGTATCGAGATTAGCTTCAATGGCGACGCCAGCACCAATATAAGGAGATATAGCTAAGGTTCTTGCGCCCACCGAACCTGCTATGCGGGGCGAAAAATCCAAAGTCAAGGGAACCAGAAACAGTGTATCATCCCCAAAGATCACCGATGGCCGCACTGATATATTGCGTGTCAGACCAATTTTGCTGATCGCTGCAAAGTTCCCGTCACTCAGAGCTGTATCGCTGCCACTCAAACCAATGTTACCAGCAACTCCAATATAGCTAGGGCCACCAAGAGTAGTTCTACCTGGCCTGACATCAGGCGTTGTCCCATTTGTGGTTCCTGTTGGTGGTTGATTTAACTGACTGATGTTAACATCAGGCGGGACGAGGACTTGGTTAATTGCATGGATAACACCATTGCTAGCTTGGACATCCGCCTGGATCACTCTGGCATTATTCACCGAGACTTGATTGTTAGCAGAATCTATTTGAATATTTACAGGGCTTTGTTCAGAGGTTCTCAGTTCTCCAGCCGAGAGTTGACTAGAAGTTACTGCACCAGGAACTACATGATATGACAAAATCTTAATCAATGCATCTCTGTTTTCTGGTTGCTGTAACTGCTGTAAGGTAGCAGCAGGTAAAGCAGCAAATGCTTGATCGGTGGGAGCGAAGACTGTATAAGGGCCAGGCTGTTGAAGAATATCTGCTAAACCAGCTGTCTTTAATAAAGAAGTCAGAGTTGTCAAAGAATTACTGGATGCAGCAAGAGAAACAATATCAGTACCGGTTTGAGTGCCGCCAGCAGTTCCACCGACAATATATTGACTAGCTGGAAGATTACTAGCAATGGGTTGCACCCTTCCCTGTCTAGCCAAAGCTTGATATAATAGTGCCGCAGCTTCAGCGCGAGTCAGGGGCTGTTGCGGATTGAGTTGTTTTACATCTGGATAATTAACAACAATATTAGATTGTGTTGCTGTTGTCACACTAGCAACAGCATAGTTCGGGATAGCTGAGGCATCGGTGTAGTAGGTGCTGAGGTCACTACTGCCTCCAGTGCTGCTAGCAGTTAAACCCAAACCATTGGTTACAGCAACGATCGCCTGTACCTTCTGTATTTGTTCATTTGGTCTAAACACGTTCCCAGGATAACCTGCCAAAAATCCAGTTTCGTAGGCGTTCTGAATTGCAGAAGCTGCCCAATAGCCAGCAGGAACATCACTAAATCCACCTGCGCTTAATTGCCGAACTCGATTTTGGTTTGGGAAAGCTTTTTGAATTAAAGCGGCAAACTCAGCACGAGTCACACCTTGATTCGGCCTAAAGCTGCCATCAGGAAAGCCTGTAATCACGTTATTGTCAGCTAGGGCTTGAATGAAGGGACGCGCCCAATAATCTGACGAAACATCAGACAAGTTTACTGTTGAAGTAGGCGATGGTGTTGCAGGTGATTGTGTTTCAGGTGATGGTGTTGCAGATGGAACAGTAGTTTGAGATGAGGCTGGGGTAGAAATTACGATAGGAGTTATTGTAGTAGCTGTCATTCCCAGAACTACTAAAGCAACCCTTGCTGATGGCCAACGAAAGGAACTAAACATGGAAACATCCTCTATTATCTAAATTTTCACCACACATAATACAAAATCTCTATTTGGTTTTTGAAAAACCGCATATAACACTAATAGGCATAAGCAACGATATAGTGGTATATGGTATGTTGCAATAAAGATTATGGCATACAAGTAAGCGATTTTATCAGTTATAAAATCGCAGCCAAGCACTAGAATAATTAGCTTTTAATAGCCATCTCTTTATAATTGCAGAAAATGGTTAATGGCGTCAAGCTACATGGATCATGATCTTTAGCAACATTTAAGAAATAAAATTTGTTTTTGCGATATCCTATATTATTAATCTTTGAGTAAAATTATACAACTAACTATTGGCTGGATTTCGAGGAATAACTTTCACTCTTTAGATAGTTGTCTGTGATGGTAAATTTTCAAAGACTAGACTGAAAATTAGCGATCGCAATCAAAAATTTTGGGCATGATTGCGCCAAGATTTTTGGCTAGGAATTATGGTTCTTCAGTTCATTTTATGGAACAGAATAATAAATAAAACCTAAAGATAGGCTAGATTTATTGCTGTGACTGGGTTTTAAGTTTTTGAGCCTTTCTATAAAACTGCGATTTTAATGCTC
>NZ_JAIVFR010001006.1 GCF_020829685.1 Nostoc sp. CHAB 5715
TTATCATAACTCCTGGCTCTTAACTTTTAACTCCTAACTCCTAACTCCCTACTCCCTACTCCCTACTCCCTACTCCCTACTCCCTACTCCCTACTCCCTACTCCCCATTATTTCCAGTTGATCCAATGAGTGCAGAAATTATTTGTGTTGGTACAGAATTGCTGCTAGGAGATATCCTCAACGGCAATGCTCAATTTTTGGCGCAACAATTAGCACAGCTAGGAATTCCCCACTACTATCAAACAGTGGTTGGGGACAATCCAGAACGGTTGAAGCAAGTTATAGAAATTGCTATTTCCAGAGCGCAGATTCTCATTTTCACTGGTGGACTTGGCCCAACACCAGATGATCTCACCTGCGAAACCATCGCCGATTTTTTTAAAGTCCCGTTGGTAGAACGTTCTGATATTATCGAAGACATAACCCAAAAATTCGCCCAACGAGGTCGGGTTATGTCACCAAGTAACCGCAAGCAAGCTTTGATTCCCCAAGGTGCAGAAATTCTCCCCAACCCCACTGGAACAGCACCCGGTATCATTTGGCAACCCCGTCCTGAAATCACGATTTTTACCTTTCCCGGTGTTCCCAGTGAAATGCACCTGATGTGGGAAGAAACAGCCGTGCCATTTCTCAAAAGTCAAGGTTGGGGTCAAGAAATTATTTACAGCCGGAGTTTAAAGTTTTGGGGTATTGGTGAATCTGCTTTGGCGGAAAAAGTTTCTTCCTATTTGAAGTTACCAAATCCCACAGTCGCCCCTTATGCAGGTAAGGGGGAAGTAAGATTGCGAGTTTCTGCTAAAGCAACTTCAGAAGCAGCAGCAGTTGACCTAATTGCGCCCATTGAAAAACAACTTAAAGAAATTGCCGGACTAGATTTTTACGGCGTTAATAATGATACTCTTGCTTCGGTGGTTGGTCAGTTGTTGCGGGCATCAAAAGAAACGCTTTCGGTGGCAGAATCTTGCACTGGTGGCGGTTTAGGGCAAATGTTGACTGAGATTTCTGGGAGTTCTGATTACTTTTGGGGTGGAGTAATTTCTTATGACAATTGGGTGAAGATTGGGCTGCTGGGGGTTAACCAGGAAGATTTAGATAAATTTGGGGCGGTAAGCGCTACAGTTGCAGAGCAAATGGCTGTTGGAGTCAAAACCCGCCTTGCAACAACTTGGGGATTAAGTATTACTGGTATTGCTGGCCCAACTGGAGGAACAGATACTAAGCCGGTGGGTTTAGTTTACATTGGTTTAGCTGGGCCAAAGGATGAAGTGACAAGTTTTGAGTATCAGTTTGGTACAATGCGAGGTCGAGCTTTAATTCGTCATGTGAGTGCGAATGCAGCGTTAGATAATCTTCGTCGAAAGTTGTTAACGAGGTAAGTAACTTACAGCATTTTTCAGGTATTTAGACCACAGATGAGACGGGGAGTGGGGAGTGGGGAGTAGGGAGTGGTGTAGTTCAATTACTTGAAAAGCGCTGTAAGAGCGCGGTATCCGCGTCTCTATCCTCTGATTTGCCCACTCTTGACAGCCATCCATTTTTCTTAACTTCACACCAATGGCGTCTTGTCCACTAGAGATTCGTTACCTAATCCCTAATACTTAACCTCCAAAACCAGGAATTAAACGCTTGAGGGCGCGATCGCTTGTTTAAACTGTCCAAACTTTCTCGCAGTTCTTCTCTTAGAATATTCGTGGCTGCGGCGTACTCTGTTTGATAGGATAAAAAAATTGTTGGTTCTAACTGAGCCAATAGCGCCTGTTTGGTAAAATAAATTTCATGGCTAATTAAGTCAATGTTGGCGACGCAATAGCCACCACTACCTTCAATATAAAATTCAATATCTTCCCCTTCCAGATAGCGTCCAAACCAAGTTGATTTCCTAACTTCGTCGCTTTCTTCTAAAAAGTCTGCTCGCAATGCTGATCTCAGCAGGCTTTTTTTGCTTAAGCGAATGTCTGGCGGACGTTTTTCCAGTTCTGGAATCGGCTCGTAATCCTGTAGATACCACGCTCTGAGCGCAATAATTGACATAAAACGCTATTTAAACTATTTTTCACTCTTTAACTTCGGATAATCTTACACCAAGAGGAGTTTCTATCTCAGACTTCTCTTTAAACACAACAACACCCAAACCTCTACTCGCTGAACTATCTCCTCTCATTGTTTATCATACTCAGGGATGTACCAATTTTCATCGCTTGTGCAAACAAGTTATGAAACGCAGTTACAGCGCCCCCTAATATTCTATCTTTGAGGAAATAGCAGTTTTCGCGTTGGGTGTTGCTGTGTTTTGACGAGACAGATTTAAGTTAAACAGCGTCTTTTACCTCTTACTACATTCCAAATACAGCTGTTATATCTGCCAGAGAAGCTTTAATTAGCTTCAATTATTAGATTATCACTTCTGGATGGGAGGGATTTTTTTTGCAACTAAACTTTACTTTGGTCATTAGTCATTAGTCATTGGTCATTTGTTTCAGTCGGGGTTTAAATCCCTACTTTGGTCATTAGTCATTAGTCATTGGTCATTTGTTTCAGTCGGGGTTTAAATCCCTACTTTGGTCATTAGTCATTAGTCATTA
>NZ_JAIVFR010001007.1 GCF_020829685.1 Nostoc sp. CHAB 5715
GGTTTGATTCTGGTTCTTCTTTTTTATTTTTTCCACCTTCAATGATTGTATTTGGGTCAACCACATTGCCTTCTGACTTGCTCATTTTACGCCCTTGTTCATCTAAAACAAAGCCGTGAGTTAGCACAGTTTTGTAAGGCGCGATGTCATTCACTGCTACACTGGTAAGCAAACTTGACTGGAACCAACCGCGATGTTGGTCGGAACCTTCCAAATACAAATCAGCAGGGTAACGTAACTCTGGACGCTGTTTAGTTACTGCTGCCCAAGATGAGCCAGAATCAAACCATACATCCATTGTATCTGTACCTCTGCGGTAAGACTTACCATTTTGGCGATACGATTCGGGTAATAACTCCTCAACTGATAATTCCCACCAAGCATCAGAACCTTTTTCTGCAATAATTCCTTGAACGTGGTTGATAATTTCTTCATTCAGCAGTGGTTCTCCCGTGGCTTCATCGTAGAAAACGGGAATGGGTACGCCCCAACTCCGTTGACGAGAGATACACCAATCGGAACGTTCCGCTACCATTGGCGTGATGCGATTTTCACCTTGGGCTGGAATCCATTTTACAGTTGCGATCGCATCAAGCGCTTCTTCTCTAAATCCTTCTACTGAAGCAAACCATTGTTCAGTAGCGCGGAAAATCGTTGGCTTTTTCGTCCGCCAATCATAGGGATATTTGTGGGGATATGCTTCTTCTTTCAACAAAGAACCAGCCGCAGCCAGTGCATCAATCACCGCCTGATTCCCATCACCCAGCACATTTAACCCAGCAAATTCTCCCGCTTCTTCGGTAAAATTGCCATTGTCATCCACTGGTGCAAGGATGGGCAAACCGTAGCGCTGACCAACGATGTAATCTTCTTGACCATGACCGGGAGCAGTATGTACCAACCCAGTACCCGACTCAGTAGTGATGTAATCACCGCCCACAATAATCGGACTTTCCCGGTCAAATAGAGGATGACGGTAAGTAGTATGTTCTAAATCACTCCCCTTAAAGGTGGCTTTTACAGTTAACTCAACTCCGAAAGTTGAAGATAAACGTTCCACTAAATCAGCAGCAACGATGAGATAACGGAACCTCACTCCCGTTAACGGAGAAGGGGAAGAAACTTCTTCACTCCCCCTCCCTGCTTGCGGGGAGGGGGTTGGGGGGTGGGGTTCCACTTCCACCACTGCATAATTCAAATCTGCATTCACCGCCACAGCTAAATTCCCCGGAATTGTCCAAGGTGTAGTTGTCCAAATAGCCACACCCAAATCTGACTGATATTCCGCCAACAGTGGTTTTACAGTTTCCGCCAAACTTGTAACTGCAAAAGCTGCATAGATACTGCGGGAAACGTGACCTTCTGGATATTCCAACTCAGCTTCAGCCAAAGCAGTTTTAGAACTCGGACTCCAGTGAACCGGCTTTAAACCGCGATAGATGTAGCCTTTTAAGAACATCTGACCAAACACGCCAATTTGAGCCGCTTCATATTCCGGCTGCAAAGTCAGATAAGGGTGTTCAAAATCGCCCCACATCCCAAAGCGTATACAACTTGTGCTTTGGTCTGCTACTGCTTCTAGTGCAAATTGTTTAGCTTTTTGCCGCAGTTGTAAAGGCGTTAAGTTTTGCCGTTCTGCTGATTTCATGTTCTGCAAAACTTTTAACTCAATTGGTAAACCGTGACAGTCCCAACCGGGGACATAACGAACCTTACGCCCTTGTAGCAGTTGGTAGCGATTAATAATATCTTTAAGAATTTGACCCAAAGCATGGCCACTATGCAGAGAACCATTAGCGTAGGGAGGCCCATCGTGCAGTATAAATAATTCGCCGGGGTTATTTTTGGAAAGGCGATCATAAATTTTATTTTCTTCCCAAAATTTTTGGATTTCAGGCTCACGCTTGATGGCGTTTGCCCGCATATCAAAATTAGTCTTGGGTAGGTTTACAGTATCTTTGTAACTTCCTGATTCGGTCACAGTTTCATGCCTAGAATTAGGTGTGCAGGTTTTATTAATTATAGAAGATGACAGGAAAACCAAAATTTGCTTTTTGAACGCGAGTTTGATAAACCTCTCCCTACCTTGAATTTTTGTTAATAAAGTTGCAAATAAAAGATAGGACTCTTCCACAAGGGCGTAGGCGTAGCCCGCACTTCGGCTGCGCTCAGTGACCGTCGTAGACATCGCTACTATAAAATTCAGATGGATTATATCAAGTCCGGTTAATCACTTACGATATGTCATTGCGAGTGGAACGGAGTGGAACGAACGCGAGTGCGTCTCCAAGAGTTGCAATCGCTTTCTTATTGGGATTACTTCACTCCGCTATCGCTACGTTCGTAATTGACTTGTATTCTAGCGGACATGATATTAAAGGTAGGTTGGGTTTCCTTACGTCACAACTCAACAAATGCGAACGCCAACTCAACAAATGCGAACGCCAACTCAACAAATGCGAACGCCAACTCAACAAATGCGAACGCCAACTCAACAAATGCGAACGCTAAATCAACAAATGCGAACGCCGAAACAACAAATGCGAACGCTAAATCAACAAATGCGAACGCAGAAGTAACA
>NZ_JAIVFR010001008.1 GCF_020829685.1 Nostoc sp. CHAB 5715
TAGTCGTTTCTTTGTAACAAATCCCGAAAAGATGGTGATTAAAGAGTCTTTGCGGGCCCATGCTTATCTAAGTTTGTATAATGTTGCAACAGATTTAGTTGTGGCTAATCGGATTATTCCAAGCGTTGTCCAAGACCCATTTTTCCAACGCTGGAAGGAAAGTCAGGAGCAATATCGCCAAGAAATCCATGATAATTTCCACCCTTTACCTGTGAAAGAAGTTCCTCTATTTTCTGAGGAAATGTGCGGTTTAGCTGCATTAGAACGCCTGAAAGAAACCCTCTATAAAGATGAAGATCCAACTCAGGTTTATTACAAAGAAACGACTATGAGAGTCGTACAAGAGCAAAACCAATACAGCTTAGAAATTTATTTACCTGGGATTCCGAAAAACCAAGTTCAACTGAGTAAAAATGGAGACGAATTAAACATTACTATTGGCAACCACCGTCGTAACTTAGTTTTACCGCAAGCCTTAGCAGCACTACAACCAGGGGGGGCAAAGATGGAAGATGACTATCTTAAAATTCGCTTTGCTGACAATATAAAAGCTTAATGTTGCTACGGCAATGTTTGACAAAAAGTCAATACTAAACAGCAAGAATCTTTTCTTATAGCTAGTACAGACGCAATTTTATCGTAAATTAAAGGGTTTAAGACCCGCAACGTCAACACGTAGTTCAGTTTCAGTCGGGGTTTAAATCCCCGTCTGAAACTCTCTTCAATTTTGAATACAACGACTTGCTCAGTACAAGTTTTGAATACTTCGGTACGCTCAGTACAAGTTTTGAATTTTGAATTTTTAAAGCGTCTGTTTCTGTGACACTTGGGTTAATTTTTATAGAAGGTAAAGAAATATTTTTATTAATGATTTGCCCGTAGTTTTACGGAAGACGAATTGATTAAATAAATTTAAAAATGGCTTTAGATTTAATTATGTCACTTTGCAAATTATTAATTGATTTTGCTATAAGCAATGACCTCCAACCTTGAACAAAATTTGCCTTTATGTCGTCATGAAGAAAGTTTACTACGCCGCATTACAAACCATATCCGGCGAAGCTTAGAGTTTGAAGAAATTATCACAGTGACAACGGCAGAAGTGCGATCGCTCCTAAAAACTGACCGAGTGATGATTTACAAATTTCATGCCGACGGTAGTGGTCAGGTCATTGCTGAGTCAATTTACGAAAATCGCTTACCGTCGCTACTGGGGCTGAATTTCCCGGCTGAGGATATTCCACTCACCGCCCGTGAATTATTTATCAAATCACGGGTGTGTTCTTTTGTCAATGTTGATACTCAACAGATTGGCCAAATTCACCTGCGTGACTTGGATAATGGAGAAACTCTATCAGAGGAAATCCGTTACCGCCCTGTAGATTCTTGCCATATTGAATATTTGACGGCAATGGGGGTAAAGTCCTCTCTAGTAGCGCCTATTCTCTATCAAGATCAACTTTGGGGGCTACTGGTGTCTCATAATTCCCAAGGGCGGTTGATTTCAGAATATGACCTGGAAGCAGTACAAATGGTAGTCGAGCAGTTGTCAGTGGCGATCGCTCAAAGTACCCTGCTCACTCAAGTCCGCAAAACAGCCGAAGGAGAAGCGATCGTTAACCGCATTGCTACTCTACTACATTCATTACCAACGATTGTATTACAACCAGCCCTAGAAGCGGCTGTTACTGCCTTTAATGGCGTTGGTGGAAGGCTTTGCATTAGAAATGCAGGTGTTGATTTCCACAATGGCAACGTGACCAGCTTAACAGAATGCTTGATACCAGGAAATACTTGTATTAAGCTTTATATCTGTGGACAGCAACCTGTGATGCCAGAACAAACTATATATCCTCTAATAGAGCAGTACAGTGTCTGGCAAGAACACCACAAGTCTACTAACTACGATGTTTGGGCGATTTTAGATATATATAACACTCCCGGCTTGCGAAGTTTGCAACCTGCTTTTAAACCAACTAAAATTCGCAGCATGTTGATGATCCCACTTCTGTATCGTCAGCAGTTGCTGGGGTATTTAAGTATTTTTCGCAACGAAGTAGATACAGAAACCCTATGGGCGGGGCAGTATGACAGCGATCAAAGGCAGTTGTACCCCAGGCGATCGTTTGAGGCTTGGCGCGAATCTAAAAAAGCACAAGCTCAAAAATGGACGGTTGAAGAAATTGAATTGGCTAGAAACCTCGGTAAACACTTTGCTTCAGCAGTTCAGCAATATGAACTATACCAACAAGTGCAAACCTTCAATGAAAATTTAGAAAAACAAGTTAAAAGGCGCACAGTTGAGTTAAAACGGACAGCTGAACAAGAACAGGCTGTGTTTAAAGTTATTGCCGAGATTCGGGAATCTCTTGACACAGATACCATTTTTCAAACAACTACTAAAGAAGTTTGTCAATTAATCAAAGCCGATCGCGTTTCTGTTTATCGTTTCGAAGAGGATCTTGGCCTTGCCCTCGTAGATTTTGCGACGACGGTTCATTGGGAATCCGGGACCGTTGAAAGGAGGGAGAATTTGGCCGCTTCATGCGCCAGAACAGGGCAAAATTGCAAGCTCT
>NZ_JAIVFR010001009.1 GCF_020829685.1 Nostoc sp. CHAB 5715
GAACAGAATAATAAATAAAACCTAAAGATAGGCTAGATTTATTGCTGTGACTGGGTTTTAAGTTTTTGAGCCTTTCTATAAAACTGCGATTTTAATGCTCTACCATAAAACCAACGCAAGAACCAGATTTTTGGCTATATTTAGTCATCTTCAGATGACTTTTACTATTAGCAAGGAACTTCAGTTCCTTGCGGGACATAGCTTTTACGTTAAGTTGACACCAATGAGCATTGCTAAACCCCTACCGCGTGGTCTATTTACCTGAAAATAGCTGTAAGCTACTGGGAAGCATCATTATAAAAAAGTTTTAGTTATACCTTTGCATTAGCAAATCTGCAATTGAGGTTAGTAATTCAGTTGGTTGTACTGGTTTGGCAACGTGTTTTTGAAACCCAGCTGCTAAGACTGACTCAGCGATCGCTTTCTCCAGCATAGGGGGTAAAAGGGCGATCGCAGAAATCGGAAAACCCTCTTTCCCCCTGTGTCCCCCGCCCCCTGCCTCCTTCAAATCAACATCCCAGCAATACAAGCGGTAATAAAACCCGCTAACAATCCGCCAATCATTGACCTTACACCCATGCGAGCTAAATCATGCTGACGATTAGGTGCTATTCCAGTCATGCCGCCAATGGTAATTCCAATTGAACCGATATTTGCAAAATTACATAAAGCGTAAGTCGCAATAATTACTGCACGTTGAGAAATTTTACCACTTTCAATTAGTGCCTCACCAAAACTACTAAACACTGAAATAAAATATCTCCCGTATAAGGATTAAATGTTTGCAAAGGAAATTGACCTTGTTTTTTGATTTCAACCTTATCTAAGCAACATTGAGCGGTCAGTTTTTCAGGAGTGATGTTAATAATCCGCTTTAATCCCTTAAAACTTGACCCATGAAATAATGCGCCATTTTCATAAGGTAATAGTCTCAAAGTTGCTGGGTTTTGACTGTTATTAAAAGATTCATAAGTATCAGATGAGGGAATGTGCTGCACAATTTTTATTTGAGTACTGTAATGATAATGAGGTATAGCTTTAGCACTTTCACTCCATAGCAGTACTTCCAAATCTATTTCTCCAGTATCAGTTTTGCTGATTTCTTTTAAATCTAAAAAGTATTCTCTTGCCAGCGTTTTATCAAAAATAATTCCCTTAAGAACTTTGTAATTGTTACAACTGAAGAATTTGTAACCTGGGTAGAGTTGCTCACAAGTATTAGCAATCCACGCAATGCTACACATAGCTGGCAAAACTGGATTACCGCCAATTACGTGATCGTATACAAAAGGGTTAGCTGTTAATTTTAATTGACGAGACACACGAAATGACTGTAATTCAGAATTTAGCTGCTTAGGTTGGGCGACAATTGGGCTACTCATTACCAGAGTTTGGGCAATTCCATGATGAACAGGCTTCAATTCATCAACTAATATTTGGGCACCAACTTCTAAAGGAATTAGTTCTATATCTTGTTGAGCAAATACTTTCTTTAATTGTGGCGTAACCATACCACCATCCCAAGGCCCCCAACCGATAGAAACTACGCGACAGGACGGATATTTACGCTGGAGTAGGTAGGCTGTTTTATTAAGTATTTCATTAGCTAGTGCGTAATCTGATTGACCTGGATTACCGTAAAAAGCAACAAATGAGGAAAACAAAACGATGCAATCTAATTGACTGGGGTCTACACAGCTAAGTAAGCTTTCTAAACCTTCTATTTTGGTAGTGTAAACGGTTTCAAAATCCTTCTCTGTTTTATTCTCAATTAATTTATCTGCTAAGTTTCCAGCCCCATGAATAATTCCTGTAATCCGTCCTAAACGTTGAACTGCTGGTGCTAATTCTGCCTGTAAAGCAGAACTGTTGGTAATGTCTACGCTGAGATATTCTACCTGCACTCCAGTTTGCTGAATGGTAGAGATTGTTGTTGTAATTTCTCGTTGAGCTAATAAATGATTGAATGCTTGTTTGACTTTTATCGGTGTAAGTTTCTCACCTTGGGCAATTAAATCCTGCATAATTCGCTTTTTTAACTCAGCTTCATCGAAGCAATCTTTAGCCCATTCTGGTTCAGTTTTGGCAAGTTTGGAGCGACCTAGTAAGATAAATTTGCACTGATATTGTTTCGCTAGTTGGATAACACATTGTGCTGTCACTCCTCTGCCGCCACCACTGACAAGAATAACGGATGATGAATCAATCTTGGCGTTTGTGTTCATTTTGCTTATTTTGATTGTTTCAACACAAGGATTACAGCGCTTTTCAAGTAATTGAACTACACCACTCCCTACTCCCCACTCCCTACTCCCTGTCTCATCTGGATTTATTTAACTTAGCCCTGTGAATTACTAGGGTTCGTGTCATTAATTTTGATGAGTTCGTAGTAAGCACAAAGCGTGCTTAAAAATTTAGGACTAAAGTCCTTACTACGAACTTTTTCACGGGTGCATCCCAGTTTTTATTTTGCTCTTGAGAATAACTGTCATTGCGAACGCGAGTGCGTCTCGTAGAGAGGAGGAACGACGAAGCAATCTCATGGACTCGTTTTGACCTGAAGAATTTTGCGATT
>NZ_JAIVFR010000100.1 GCF_020829685.1 Nostoc sp. CHAB 5715
TTGCCCCTGGTGTAGAATAGGGAAAAAGCATCTGTTTGATGCACTGGCACAATGGCCAGAAAAAGAAGTGGATATCCGATGGCATCCCTTTATTCTCGACAATACCGTTCCTGATGAAGGGTACGAAGTTATGGCTGAGTATGCTGACTGGCTACGGATTTGCGTCATTAGTATCAGAGCAATTTAGAGAAACAGAATGGAATCGAATAAGGAAGAATGATTATATTCAATCATTACCTAATCGTCAAATTCTCTGGAGAAAAATAGGTAAAGATAAAATTGCGATCGCGGTTAATGGAATACCTACAGTAGTTCCTTTATATCCCAATATTGAAGCAGTAATTAAAACTATCAATTCTGGAGAAATCCAGAGTGTCAAAAGAATTTTAGAGGATTCAAACTCTTTAGTTAATAAAGAAGATAGTAGAGAGGATAGTGATGAAGGAATATTAGGATTGCTAAATACATTGTTAGGTAATGGCGGCCTTAAAATCGTTCAATAACTTTTTTGTCAAACAAGCCAATAATTCTTGTTAATGGCAATAAATTGTAGAACTGATATAGCTGAGAAAAAAGAAACAGCAGAGAACTAAACACAAGAAAAACTCAAGTAATCATCATGGAAAAACTTATTTTGTCCGAGCGCGAAATTGATGAAATTAAGTCACTAGTTAAGGATATTACCTCTCAATACTCTTCAGTAGAAGACAATCGTTTTTTAAAAGATGCATCAATTATCGCTCACGAGCTTCCTAAGCGAATGGTACTGGTATAAATGGTGGCGTTACTGTCAGTTTTTCTTGGGGTCTTCTAATAGTATTACTCCACTACATTTTGATTGTCTTCTGACTAATAATATTTTTTTTCAAATTGTTGGGCGTAAACAATTTACTATATTACTACCTGAAAATGCAAAATATTGTTATCGCAAGGGCTGGCGATGGTTTCTTGTGAATCCAGAAAATCCAGACTTCAATAAATATCCTGAATATAAAAATGCCAGACCAATTAAGTTTATCGTCAATCCTGGTGAGATTTTATATATGCCACCTGGGACATTACATCATGTTAGAAGCTTAGATATGTCGATTTCTTTTAATATTGATTGGCATACAAGAAAAAGTTCTTTGAATGCCCTAGCAGCCAGTGTCAAAGGTATGCCTATCCAAAACTCTTACTATAACTTTTTACTGGCTATGGGATTAGTATTTAAAATACCTTCTCAAGTAATATTCAAATTTTATAAATCATATTTGAATTATGTCTCTTGATAACAAAAATAAATTTTACCTCCAAATAAACTAAATAAGTATGTTCAGAAGGAATAAAAAACTTAAATGGAAAGAAGTTGTATGAATATTTTTGAAAAGTGCGAATCAAACGTTAGAAGCTATTGTCGTAGTTTTCCAGCCATATTTCATCGGGCTAAGGGTTCGATTGTTTATGCTGAATCAGGTCGAGAATATATAGATTTTTTTGCAGGTGCAGGCGCATTAAACTATGGGCATAATCATGACTACATAAAACAAAAAGTCATTTCCTATTTGGATGCTGATGGGATAGCTCACGGCTTAGACATGTATACTTCTGCTAAGGAGAAGTTTTTAGCTAAGTTTAATGAAGTTATACTAAGTACAAAACACTTAGATTATCGCATTCAGTTCTGCGGACCAACTGGAACAAATGCCGTCGAAGCAGCTTTAAAATTAGCTAGAAAAGTAAAGAAAAAGCCTGGTATATTCTCCTTTATGGGTGCTTATCATGGAATGACTTTAGGTAGCTTATCAATTACTGCTAATACCGGAATTCGAGCAGGGGCAATTGGAACATTAAGTCATGTCACATTTATGCCTTATCCCTATGGATTCATGGAGAGTTTTGATACGATAAAATATATAGAGACAATTTTAAATGACGTTAATTCAGGAATTGAAAAACCAGCCGCAATAATTTTTGAAACAGTCCAAGCTGAAGGGGGGGTTGTTGTTGCTCCCATTGAGTGGATGCAAAGACTAAGAAAGTTGTGTGACGATCATGATATTTTATTAATCTGTGATGATATTCAAGTAGGTTGCGGTAGAACAGGCTCTTTCTTTTCTTTTGAAAGAGCGGGTATTGTTCCCGATATAGTTATACTTTCTAAATCGATTAGTGGATATGGATTTCCTATGTCTTTATTGTTAATTAAGCCAGAATTAGACATTTGGGAACCTGGTGAGCATAATGGCACATTTAGAGGTAATCAATTGGCATTTGTCGGGGCTACTGCTGCTCTAGAGTATAGAGAAAATAGCAGTCTTGAACAGGATGTTAAAACAAAAGAAATTTTCTTGAAAAATTTTCTGTCCCAACAAATATCACAAATCAATGAAAATATAGCTATACGGGGAATAGGAATGATTTGGGGTATAGATTTGGCTAACTTTGGTGGTAGTAATTTGGCAAAGAAAATTGGAATGTGTTGTTTTGAAAAAGGGTTAATAGTTGAAACAGCAGGGAGAAATGATACTGTTATCAAATTATTGCCTCCTCTAACGATTGATATGCCTACTTTAAAAGAAGGTTGTTTAATCATAGAAACAGCTTTTAATGAATGTTTGTAAATTAACTAGACTAAACCATAATAGAATGTGACTTTGATTCCAATCTTTATTAATGCTCATTACTAGTGAACAACTTATTGTGACGATAATTTCTCTCATTTACCTACTTCATTCCACTATTCTGCTAATACAACCAGTTTCAAGCAGCTAAAAACGATGAATACAATATTAGATTCCCAAGAGCTATTTTCTCAAAAAATATACTGGTTAAATCAGCTTTCTGGAGAATTACCAGAAACAAACCTAATACAGGATTATGCTAGACCCTCTCAGTATACTGGAAAAAATAGAAGTCATTATTTTGAGCTACCTGATTATTTATCTCAGGGAATTATCAAGTTAGCTAAAGGGTCTGATTTTTTGTTGTACTTAATGCTTTTATCGGCATTTCAGATACTGCTGCAACGGTATTTTAGAACTAATGACCTTATCGTTGGAATACCAGTTTACAAGAAAATAAATGGTGTAAATCTAGACTATTTGAATGATTATAAACTGATTCCCTTAAGAACTCAGTTATATAGTGAGATGACATTTAAAAGTTTTCTCATTCAAGTCAAAGATAATTTAACTCAGGCATATAGTCATCAGGACTATTGCTTTGATGAATTAATTGGATTATTAAATTTACCTCAAGCAGAGAACCGATGCTCGTTATTTGATATAGTTATACTATTAGAAAATATTCATAATAAGACTGATGTCCTAAAATTTAATAACGATATTACAATTTCTTTTATTGCCAAAAATAATAAAATTTGCGGTTCGATAGATTACAATGAAGCCATTGTTAATAGCGAAAATATTAAACTAATAACTAATTACTACACAAACATAGTAGATAGTATTGTAAGTAATGTCGATATTCAGATATCAGATATTGTTGTTTTAAATGATTTCGATGAACAGAAAATTATCCAAAAATTTAACTGCAACATTAAAGAATATCCAGTCGATAAGACAATAAATCAGTTATTCGAGCAACAGGTATATAAAACTCCTAACAATATAGCTGTAGTTGATGGAGGCACGAAACTAACTTATCAAGAGTTAAATGACAAAGCTAATCAGTTAGCTGTAATGCTGCGTCAACTAGGACTCGGTAAAGGTGAGTTTGTAGGCATATTTAAAGACCGTGATATAAATTTTCTGCTCGCTATTCTGGCTATATATAAGGCAGGTGGTGCTTACGTACCGATTGATAGCACTTATCCGTCAAATAGAATTGAATATATGTTATTTAATAGCGAAGTTAAGTTTCTCTTAACTGATACTTCCTTATTAACTGTTTTGACAGACTTAATAGATAACTGCTCTCAATTAAAATCGATTATTTGTTTAGACGGGGTTATTCCCGAAAGCATACAACTAACTCATCACCAGAAATTAACAATATACGATCAACTTGGTTTTATTAACCTGACCAAAGACAACTTAGAGCAAATAAATGATGCTAGCGACCCAGCCTATATGCTCTATACTTCCGGTTCCACAGGACTACCCAAGGGAGCAATAGTTAGACATGATGGTGCAGTTAATCATATTTATGCTCAGTTCGATGAGTTGGAGTTGACAGAAGAATTTTGTTTTCTCCAAAGCGCCCCTTCTTCAACTGATATTTCCGTTTGGCAGTTTTTAGCACCGCTTTTAATTGGCGGAAAGACGGTAATAGTAGATATTGAAACTGTTGCGATTCCTGATAAACTATTTAAAGTACTTAAATTAGAAGAAATAACAGTTGTTGAATTAGTACCAGCATTATTTGGGGGGGTGCTTGAACATACTTCAGGGCTACCAAATAACGAAAGAGAATTGCCTAATTTAAAATGGATGATGGTTGTGGGGGAACCAGTATCGGTTAATTGGGTAAATAAGTGGCTCCAAGTATATCCCGAAATCAAAATTGTTAACGCTTATGGTCCGACCGAAGCTGCTGATGATATTACCCAGTTTATCGTTGACAAGCCCTTGCCAGAAAATCAGCGAACAATTCCAATTGGGAAACCGCTAGCGAACTTAAATCTCTACATCCTGGATGAACAAATGAAATTATTACCGATTGGTGCTCCAGGAGAGATTTGCGTATCGGGAATTGGTGTGGGTGCTGGTTACTGGAAAAATGAAGAAAAAACGAAATTAAGCTTTGTTCCGAATCCGTTTACAGATGGGAGGAAGAAGTTACCAGCAAATCGCGCAGATTTAATTTATAAAACCGGAGATTTAGGAAGGTGGCTTCCCGATGGAAATATAGAGTTTCTCGGACGTATTGACCATCAGGTAAAGATTCGTGGTTTCCGGGTTGAGCTTGGTGAAATAGAGACATTTCTTGGTGAGCACCCTAATGTCCGTGAAAATGTAGTTGTGGTTTATCAAGAGGAAGTAGATAACACGGTATTAGTTGCTTATGTGGTTGCAAAGACAGAGCCATCTTCTAGTATTAGCGAACTGCGTAGCTTCTTGAAGGAAAAATTACCTGACCACATGGTTCCTTCTGCCTTTGTAATGCTGGAAAATCTACCGTTAGCACCAAGCGGAAAAATAGACCGTAAAGCTCTGCCTAAACCAGATAATCTTCGCCCAGAACTGGAAACAGTTTACGTATCACCGCGAAATGACATAGAGCTTGCAATTGCTGATATATGGCAGAAAACACTTAAAGTTGAAAAAGTCGGTATTCAAGATAACTTTTTCGAGCTGGGTGGTCACTCTTTAAACGTGCTTCAAGTCTACGGCAAACTGCGAGAACTATTTAAAGCTGACTTAGCTATAACAGACCTTTTTAAATATCCAACTATCAGCTCTATCTTTCGGTATTTAAACCAAGAAGAAGATGATGTATTTGCGAATCAAAGCAATGAATTAAATGAAGAGTTAGAAGTTGGCAAAGCCAGGTTAAAGCAACGTTTTTTACGAAATCAACAACAACATGTTTAACAAATAGCCAACAAACAATAGGTAACATGAGTTATGGAAAACTCAGCATCTTTAACTAACACAACTGGTTTGGAAATAGCTATTATTGGCATGAGCGGCTGTTTCCCTGATGCTAAAAATATTGACGAATTCTGGCAAAATCTTCGAGATGGTGTAGAATCAATACATAGATTCACCGACCAAGAATTACAAAATTTAGGTGTAGATCCTGCCTTATTAAGCAACCCAAATTATGTTAAAGCAAAGGGTGTAGTAAAAGATGTAGACTTGTTTGATGCTTCATTCTTCGACATTAGTCCCAGAGAAGCTGAAGTCATGGACCCTTCACTGCGTTTTTTCTTGGAGCATTCATGGAAAGCACTTGAAGATGCTGGTTATAGCTCTGAAGTTTACAAAAAGCCTATTGGTGTCTATGCTGGTACAAGTTTTGGCAGTTATTTACTTAACATTTATTCAAATTACGATATTGTAGCCTCTGTCGGTGATAAGCAGATAGAAAAAGGAACTTCTCCAGATTACGTTACTACACTTACTTCTTATAAATTAAACTTAAATGGGCCCAGTTATGCGGTGCAAACTACTTGCTCAAGCTCATTAATTGCTGTACATTTAGCCTGCCAAAGTTTGCTCAGTGGTGAGTGTAATATTGCTTTAGCAGGAGGAGTTTCAATATCAATAGAAAATGGTTATTTATATCAAGAAGGAGGAATTGAATCTCCCGATGGACATTGCCGTGCTTTTGATGCAAAGGCTGCGGGAACCGTAACAGGAAAGGGTTTGGGTCTTGTAGTTCTCAAACGTTTAGAAGAAGCGATCGCAGATGGAGATTGCATCCATGCGGTGATCAAAGGCTCTGCAATTAACAACGATGGGTCAGATAAAGTTAGCTACACAGCACCGAGCGTAAATGGTCAAGCGAAGGTAATTAGGGCGGCTCAAGTTATGGCTGAAGTCGAACCTGATACTATTAGCTACATTGAAGCACATGGAACAGGTACTAAACTAGGCGATCCGATTGAAATAGCTGCCCTGACGCAGGCTTTCCGCGCGAAAACTCAAAACAAAGGCTTTTGTCGTATTGGTTCTGTGAAAACCAACATTGGACATTTAGATTCAACTGCTGGGGTTGCAGGCTTGATTAAAACCGTACTAGCCTTAAAACACAAACAAATCCCGCCTAGCTTAAACTTTGAAGAACCATCACCCCAGATAGACTTTGCGAACAGTCCTTTCTATGTAAATAACAAATTATCTGAGTGGAAAACTAATGGTACTCCTCGCCGTGCGGGTGTTAGTTCCTTTGGTTTTGGTGGAACAAATGCCCATGTAATTTTAGAAGAGGCTCCCATACCTCAACCTTCTAGCCCTTCTCGGTCTTGGCAGTTATTATTACTTTCAACCAAGACAAATACAGCACTCTCAACTGCTACAGAAAATCTGGCTAATTACCTCCATGAACATCCAAGTTTAAATCTTGCTGATGTTGCTCATACCTTGCAAGTGGGTCGCTGGAATTTGAATCATCGCCGCATGGTAGTTTGCCAAAATCAAGAAGATGCGATCGATGCATTGCGAGACCCTCAAAGGGCTTTCAGCCATTACCAAGAACCTTGTAATCGTCCGATTGTATTTATGTTTTCCGGACAAGGTTCGCAATATGTAAATATGGGTCGGGAATTATATGAGAGCGAAACCGTATTTAGAGAGCAATTTGATTACTGCTGCGAACTGCTTAAACCTCACTTGGAATTAGACTTGCGTACAGTTCTCTATCCCAGCGAAGAAAAAGCTCAAGAAGCAACACAAAAATTGCAACAAACAGCAATTACTCAACCAGCGCTGTTTGCGATCGAATATGCTTTAGCCAAGTTATGGATGGCATGGGGTGTGCGCCCTGAGATGATGATTGGTCACAGTATAGGAGAGTATGTAGCTGCTACTTTGGCTGGAGTTTTTTCTTTGGAAGATGCTTTAGCGATCGTGGCAACACGAGGAAAACTGATGCAGCAGTGCAACAGTGGTGCTATGCTCTCGATTGGGCTGACACAAAAGGAAGTACAACAACTGCTAGGAGAGGAAATTTTTCTAGCTGCAAATAATACACCTTCTTCCTGTGTGGTATCGGGTTCCACAGAAGCAATAGACCAATTGCAACAGGAGCTACAACAAATAGGTGTAAGCTGTAGACGTTTGCACACTTCCCACGCCTTTCATTCTCAAATGATGGAACCCATCATTGAGATCTTTGTCCAATTTCTACAAAAGGTAAAACTAAATCCCCCAAAAATTCCTTTTATATCTAACGTCAGCGGTACTTGGATTACAACAGCCCAAGCAACAGACCCTAATTATTGGGCGCAACATTTGAGACAGCCTGTACGTTTTTGCGAAGGAATTACAGAGTTAGCGAAAACACCCGAAACATTATTCTTGGAAGTAGGGCCAGGACGAACGTTAAGCACTTTTGTTAAACAGCATCAAAAAGAAGAATCTTTAGTGCTGACATCACTTCGCCATCCTCAAGAGCAAGAGTCTGATGTCGCATTTTTACTTAATAGTTTAGGTAAGGTGTGGCTATTTGGTGTGAAAGTAGATTGGTCTGGTTTTTACACTCATGAGCGCCGTCATCGCATTCCTTTACCGACCTATCCTTTTGAACGACAACGTTACTGGATTGAGATAAATAGAAATGCGACTTTAGCAATGATGTCTCAGACAAATTCAAGTAGGAAACCAGATATTGCTGATTGGTTCTACGTTCCTCGTTGGAAAGAATCTACGCCGCTTGAGCTTCTCAAAAAGGGAGAATTGCTAGAGCAAAAGTCATGTTGGTTAGTCTTTGTTGATAGCTATGGAGTTGGATCTGAAATTGCCGAGCAACTCAGACAAAAAGGGCAGGATGTGGTAATAGTGGGGTTGGCAGAGGAATTTACCAGACTTGACGACCATACATACACAATTAATCCCCAACAAAAAGATGACTATGATGTTTTACTCCAAGCACTGCAAGAGCATGATTGGAAGCCACAACAGATAGCGCACTTTTGGAGCATCACACCTGACGATACTTTAACTCGCCAAGAGCCAGACGGACAGATACACTTAAGGCGTCAGTTTTTTGAAGATTGTCAAAATCTCGGTTTGTACAGTCTTGTCTTCTTGGCACAGGCTTTGGGACAGCAAAATATCACTGAGCCGATTAAACTGATGGTTGTCACCAGTAATTTACATGATGTAACTGGTTCGGAGATTTTGTGTCCTGAGAAAGCAACGATATTAAGTCCTTGCAAAGTAATTCCCCAGGAATATCCTAATATTAGCTGCTGTTGCTTTGATATTGTGCTGGCATCACGACATCAGCCATCACAAAAGCATATTGATTATTTACTTGCCGAATTTATAGCACAGTCAACTGACAATGTAATTGCTTATCGTGGAAATCATCGCTGGGTTCAAACATACGAGCCTATCCGTTTAGATGAAAACATTACTGGTAAAGCTAGGTTAAGGAAACAAGGAGTTTATCTAATCACTGGTGGACTCGGAGGTGTTGGTTTAGTATTGGCGGAATATCTCGCAAAGACTGTCCAGGCGAAATTGGTTCTGCTTGGACGAAAAGGACTTCCCGCAAAAGAACAGTGGCAAGAATGGTTGGAAACTCACGATGAAGAGGATAGCATTAGCCGCAAGATTCGCAAAGTACAAGAAATTGAGGCTTTGGGTGCTGAGGTTTTAGCGATCGCCGCCGATGTGGCAAATGAAGAACAAATGCAAAAAGCGATCGCCATAGTAACTGAGCGCTTTGGTACGATTAACGGCGTTATTTACGCAGCAGGTAATAGCGAAGCAGCACATTGTGCTATTGAAGAAACTTCTCAGAGCTTGGCTCAATTGCAATTTAACTCTAAAGTATTTGGAATATTTGTCTTAGAAAAAGTTTTACAGCAACAAGACCTTGATTTTTGTCAATTCACTTCATCTTTAGCATCTATTTTAGGAGGTTTAGGATTTATTTCCTATTCTGCCGCCAACATTTTTATGGATGCTTATGCTCACAAACATAACCAAACTAAATCTTGCTCTTGGAGTAGTGTAAACTGGGATGATTGGGAAATAGAGGAACAACAAGATACAGATTTTGAAGCAAACTTGTCTACATATTCCATCACATCAAAGGCTGGTGTGGAAGTATTTGAACGTTTGTTAACGCTGCATGAAGTAAGTCAAGTTCTTGTTTCCACCAGAGATTTACAAGCAAGAATTCAGCAGTGGATAAAACTAGAATCTTTACGAAATAAGGATTTTTCAAATAACGAAAATTCTTTATCTCTATACTCAAGAGGTAACTTACAAACTGACTATGTTCCAGCCCGCAACCAAATAGAGGAAATTGTTGCCAAAACCTGGGAGAAAGCTTTGGGCATAGAGAAGATAGGTATTTATGATAATTTTTTTGATTTGGGAGGTAGTTCTCTAATCAGTATCCAGATTATCTCTCAGTTACAAAAAGAATTAAATATTCATATCCCTGTAGTTAGCATTTATGAAAAACCAACTATCAGCTCGCTTGCGGAGCTTTTAAGTAGCAATGAGCAGGATTATGTTCAAAAAGAACATTTCCGTACTCAACCTAGAAACGCTTCAATTAAGCGTCGCAAACAAGTAAGACAAAATTATCGAAGAGCAAGTCAAAAGTAGTAGAAACGCAATTAATCGCATCTGTATAAAAAACATAAATCCTGGAGTATAAAGTGGCATTAAGTCAAAAGAGACAAGAAAAAAGTAAGCTAAATCACTTGATTGAGACAGAGTTAACACACCAGTATCTAGTTGCAGATGAAGTTATGCGATTATTTCAACCATCTAGGGGGTCAGTATCTACAGAAGTCAAGATGAATGTGCAAACAGACAATTTGGTTGATGATTTCTTAAGTTCAATTAACACTAGTTCCGACATAACTTTTAATGCACTAGTAGAAAACTTTACTGATAGTGAAGTTCCTATTAATCCCGCTAATTTTGATAGCTACCTTGAATATTTAGCAAATAATGTTGTTAATCATTCGATACATACATCTTCACCACGATTTATAGGTCATATGACCTCTGCTCTTCCCTGTTTTGTGCGATCGCTCGCAAAACTGATGACAGCAATGAATCAAAATGTTGTCAAAATAGAAACAGCCAAAGCCTTTAGCCCATATGAACGTCAGGCTTTGGCGATGATGCATAGATTGGTTTATGACTTTTCTGATGAATTTTATACCCAGCATGTGCAAAATAACCAAAGCACTTTAGGCATATTGGTTTCCGGAGGTACAGCAGCAAACATCATCGCACTATGGTGCGCTCGTAATAAATCTTTATGTGCAAAAAATAGTTTTGCAGGTGTAGAAAAGACAGGTTTAGCAGCAGCTCTAGATTACTACGGTTATCAAGGAGCGGTGGTAATTGGCTCTGAATTGATGCATTATTCTTTTGACAAAGCCGCAGATTTATTAGGCATAGGTACGCATGGGTTGAGAAAAATTCCTACTAATGGTAATAACCAAGTGGACTTATCAGCTTTACGTCAGGCTGTTGCAGATTGTCAGGCCAAAAACTTGCATATTATCGCGATCGTCGGCGTTGCTGGTACTACCGATTCTGGTAACATAGATTCACTTTTAGATATAGCAGATATTGCCCAAGCTGCAAATGTTCATTTTCACGTAGATGCAGCTTGGGGTGGCCCGCTCATATTTTCCGAACAACATCGACAAAAACTTGTTGGTATTGAGCGTGCTGATTCAGTCACAATTGATGGACATAAACCCGGATTTCTCACAAGCAGTAAAAAATCAATTTACATGACCTGATGTAAGGCTTTTTTTGATACATAATCAACTCAAGTGTAAACCGAAAGACAAATTCAGTACAAATCAATATTAATAAAGATAA
>NZ_JAIVFR010001010.1 GCF_020829685.1 Nostoc sp. CHAB 5715
AGTTCATCCAACTGGCTGAAAACCACCGGGCGATCGCAAATGGACGTATTCTTTTAGTAATTAGTCATTAGTTCTTTGTCATTTGCTAAGGACTAATGACCAATGACAAATGACCAATGACAAATGACAATTTATGATTGACCAAGAACAAGTTCATAAAGTAGCCAATCTTGCTCGTTTAGAATTGACTCCCGAAGAAGAAGAACAATTCACTACCCAGTTAGGAAGTATTCTGGATTATATTCAACAGTTGGATGAACTTGATGTTAGCAATGTGCCCCCAACAACACGGGCAATTGATGTCAGCAACATCACACGAGAGGATAAATTGCAACCCTATCCTGACCGAGAAAGCATCCTCAACAGTGCGCCTGAACAGGAAGGCGAATTTTTCAAAGTACCAAAAATCCTCAACGCTCAATAGTCAAAAGTGAGCTAGCGCGGTCTTCTCCCAAGGGGAGACGCCAAGGGCGATGGGGGTTCCCCCCATGAGCGACTGGCTGCCTTCGCAGCGTTAGCGAGCTTGCGAGCGTCACCCCGAAGGGGTCAAAAGTCTAAAGTTTTAGATTCTTGACTGTTGACTAATAACTAAGGAGATAATTATGGGTTTGGGAATTCTTAAAAATGGTCAGTGGATATCTCAAAGGGATCAAGAAGACTCAGAAGGTAAATTTATCCGTCCATCAACTACTTTCCGCAACCACATTACGTCTGATGGTTCTAGTGGGTTGAAAGCTGAAGCGGGGCGCTATCATCTGTATATTTCTTGGGCTTGCCCTTGGGCGTGTCGCACCGCTATTATCCGCCAATTGAAAGGACTCCAAGATGTCATTGGGTTATCGGTTGTTGCAGCAGAAATTGATCAAAATAGCTGGGAATTTGGTGATGAACCGGGGTGCATTCCCGATACAGTCAACGGTACTCAGTATCTTTGGCAACTTTATCTGAAGGCTGACCCTAACTATAGTGGGCGGGTGACAGTTCCAGTTTTATGGGATATCCAAAATGGGACAATTGTCAATAATGAATCCCGCGAAATCATTCGGATGTTTGATACAGAATTCAATGCTTTCACTAAACAAAATATCAACTTTTATCCAGAACATTTACAAAAAGTAATTGACGAGACGATTGATACAATTTATCAACCAATAAATAACGGTGTCTACCGGGCGGGATTTGCTACTACTCAGTCGGCTTATGATGAAGCAGTAACGGAATTATTCACCGCTCTCGACTACTGGGAAAAAGTACTGGGAAATCAACGCTATCTTTGCAAAAATCAAATTACTGAGGCGGACTGGTGTATGTTCACTACTCTGTTTCGTTTCGATGTAGTTTATTATGTGCATTTCAAATGCAACTTACGCAGGATTGTAGATTATCCGAATCTGTGGAATTATCTCAAAGAACTTTACCAACTGCCGGGAGTTAAAGAAACTTGCAATCTTGACCACATCAAACGGCATTATTACAGAAGCCATCCCCAAGTTAACCCAACTCGCATCGTTCCAAAAGGGCCACTGATTGATTTTGATGCGCCCCATAACCGGGATAAAATATTTGCTTGATTAACACTGCTGGTCTTTAACTGTTTTGTTAGCTTGTCGTGTCATCGCTTCATCTGGGGTAAAAAATTTAAAAGCATTAATTTTTGCAAAATATACGTTATCCATTACAAATACTCGAAATCACAGTAATTCGATAAAATTTAGAGGATATTTGAAAAATCCTTTTGTCGAGCTTGAAAACAACTAGCAGTGCTGCGGAATTCTTCTTTTAAGAGAAGTTACAAAATTTCGGTTTCACCTTCGGTTAGAGCGCCCAACATTAGACGATGGTGAAAATCCCCAACCACTCGGATGTGACCCCGTAAAGACAGCCAAAAGGGGGCCGTTAAATAATTAACTTGTGTGAAAGGTCTTCGTGAGTTTCTACGGTTATAACAGAAGGCGACATTAGGATACACTGGCTTTTGAATACATCGGAAGTTCAGCAGCAACAAACAAAATCGCTGCTGGTGACTGCCTCTCTAGTATCCTATTGCTTTTTGCTGTATGAAACTTACTTAAATCTACGGCGAGTCTCTCTCAAGAAGGTTTTTTAGCATTTAAAAAGACTCCCACTGTTTTGAGGCTATAGTCTTAGAATATTTACAAGCTTTACTTACGAATTAGCTCTCTCTAGAGAAAGTAACGTTTTTGCTGTCTAAGCTGACATTCTACCTGTTTCTATTGGTATCTGTGTAGCTTAACAAATCAGCGAATTCATTAATATTAAGCCTGTTTTACTATTTAGTTTCTTACCCTGACCTATTAGACAGCTAGAGTGTTCATTTCACTTTGTTCAATAGCTTTTAGCCCTTATCGCTCCCATGCTGACCCATCACCGCAAGCCCGTGTGCTTATCACTTATTTCCACTGACCTACCAATCTGGTCTGTTGTGGAAACTGCCGCGACATTGTATCAAAAAGATACTGATAGATTCCATTTGCTGCTGACTGCACCACCCCTAATTAGCTGTGAAGCAGAGACTGTCGTAAGTCCAGAGGATACACTTCCCCAAAGTAAG
>NZ_JAIVFR010001011.1 GCF_020829685.1 Nostoc sp. CHAB 5715
TAATAATGCAAATACAAATGTCACAGCTTCTACAAATAAACCAGCCTTGGTCATTAGTAGAAGCTGTGACGTAAAATTGGCGTTTGTTAAAAGCTGAGATAATAGCTAATTTAGTCCATCAGATGCTGTTGGACTTTTGAAACTAATTCATTTGTCCAGTAGTTGGTAAGTTCAGCATTGGCAGCTTCTACCATAACCCTGATTACTGGTTCTGTACCAGAGGCGCGAACCAAAATTCTGCCGGAATCACCCATTGCAGCTTCAGCAAGAGCGATCGCTTCTTGCACAGGTTGACAATCTTGCCATCCTAAACGGCGATCGCGATCAACAACTCGCACGTTCCGCAACAGTTGCGGATAGGTTTGGAAGCTTTGATCTACTAATTCGCTAAAGGGAACACCCGCCTTTTTCACCAAAGCTGCTATATGTAATGCTGTTAACAAGCCATCTCCAGTTACGGCATAATGACGGCAAAGAATATGACCTGATTGTTCGCCGCCTAGCATTCCCCCAGTCCGCAACATTTCGGCTTGTACGTATTGGTCGCCGACTGCGGTACGAATTAAGTTACCACCAATTTTTTGCCAAGCTTTCTCAAAACCTAAGTTGGCCATGACTGTAGATACAATCAGGTTATCTGGCAGTTGTTGGTTTTGTTTTAAGTGTCGTCCCCACAGGTAGAGAATGTAATCGCCGTTAACTTGCCTGCCAGTATTGTCTACTGCTAAGACGCGATCGGCATCGCCATCAAAGGCAAAGCCGATGTCGGCGTTGTGTTCTTGTACTGTGCCTGCAAGAATATCTAGGTGCGTGGAACCGCAGTTGACATTAATGCGATCGCCATCTGCTTCGTTATGCAAGCAGATTACCTCTGCCCCCATTTCTGTAAATACTGCTGGTGCTAACCCGACTGCTGCTCCCCACGCCAAGTCTAAAACAATCTTCATCCCTTGAAGCTTTGTGGCACTGCTCAAGGGTTTTTTCAACGCCTCACTATAATGCCCCACTAACTCCAAACGTGAGTAATGCCGTCCGCAATTACTGATAGCAATAGGTGATATTTTGCCACGCAGTCCGGCTTCAATTTCTGCCTGCAATATTTGGGGTAACTTCCCACCATCGGCACTAAAAATTTTAATCCCATTGTCTTCTGGCGGATTATGGCTGGCAGAAATCATCACTCCGCCAATGGCATCACTGATGCTGGTGAGATAGGCAATGCAAGGAGTGGGGCATAATCCCAAATACCAAACCTCTAGCCCTGCTGCTGTTAACCCTGCACTCAAAGCCATTGCCAGCATATCGCTGGAGTTTCTAGAATCCTGTCCGAGAATGACTGGCCCTACTTGAGTAGCATAGTTACGTAAAACAATCCCCGTCCAAAAACCAACTTGCAATGCTAGGGGCGCACTCAGTAATTCTCCCACTCGTCCCCGAATCCCATCTGTGCCAAATAAGGGATTTGCTGGTAATGAGATTAAATTCAGTTCAAAACTGCTCTCAATCCCTTTGCCTAATCCTTCAACCTCGGAAGCAGAACCCCCAGAAATGCCCGGTGTTCGAGTTATAGATGAAACCATATATTTAAACACTCCACACAATCACACTGAAAAATAGCACTTAAGACTTTATTCAGCAATTTTGACATGCTTTTTCTCTTGAGAAATTCATTCTAAATAAAGCTCCGTTTACGTAATTATATTGAAGAGCTGACTTTGAAATTGTAAATATTCCATGAAGTCAGTATTAGCTTTTACGTTATCAGTAAAGTTTCCACATTTTAGCTAATTATTTTAGGACTTACGCACGCTCTACGAATTCTTGGCGTTCTTGGCGTCTTGGCGGTTCGATAAATTAAGCCTTTCGGCGATTTTTGCGTAAGTCCTGTATTTCTTTTATGCCCTTAACTTGAGTTTTGATTATCTGTATTAGTTCACACTATGCAATACTATTAATAAAAAGGAGTCAGAATTCAGAATACAGAATACTTTACCCATGAAGGGATAGAGTTTTAAATGAGTGAAAAAAATTTCATCCTAGTTTCGCCCACCATTCCACTCGCTTTTAACCAATATTCAGACGCTCGCAGACTCGCTACCGCTGCGTTATCACCCACTCGTACAGAATTCATACCTGTTTTCTGACGCCTCGGCGGAGCGTCTCCGGCTCCGCTCCTGAGTTCTGAATTCTTCTTATAAATCGAAACACGGCAATGTAAAGTTATATTTCCATAGTCCTGCTGTTGTGTAAAAAACTACAAAGTTTTTGCTGCTTAAAAAATTTTAATATAAATTCTCATCAAATAGTTTTAAGGTAACGTTTTAATGGCTTTTTTAGCCGTTAGTGAATTAAAACTCCGGCAGTTAACTTTTTAAAAGTTGAGAAATTTAGCATGAGCAGCAATTTAGCAACCAAATTACGTGTAGGCACTAAGAAAGCCCACACGATGGCAGAAAATGTAGGTTTTGTCAAGTGCTTTTTAAGAGGAGTAGTAGAGAAAAACTCTTACCGGAAACTAGTTGCTAACTTCTACTTCGTCTACTCAGCGATGGAAGAGGAA
>NZ_JAIVFR010001012.1 GCF_020829685.1 Nostoc sp. CHAB 5715
GCTTAGTTTTGCCTGTAATTAATTTGTGATTTGTCATTTGTTATTTGTCATTTGTCATTTGTCATTTGTCCTTTGTCCTTTGTCATTTGTCATTCGTCATTCTCCCCCTGCCTCCCCTGCCTGCCTCAACAGATTATTTTCTTAACTGAACTGTATTGTTACCTGGGTTTGTTCTGAATATGAGTAAAGTTTGCTAGTGTACGCATTATAGGATTTTAGGCAAATCTGTTGTAAATCATGCCACCGCTATAAGCCAAAATTTTTATAGATACTCACACAGGTACAGTCAAAATGGATATTAAAAATGGCTTCGTCGGCGCTGTTGGTAACACACCCCTAATTCGCTTAAACAGTTTCAGTGAAGAAACAGGGTGTGAAATCCTCGCTAAAGCTGAATTTCTCAATCCTGGCGGTTCCGTCAAAGACCGCGCTGCACTTTACATCATCCAAGATGCAGAAGAGAAAGGTTTACTCAAACCCGGTGGCACAGTTGTAGAAGGAACTGCTGGTAATACTGGCATTGGGCTGGCGCATATTTGCAACGCCAAAGGCTACAAATGCCTAATTATTATTCCCGATACTCAGTCACAAGAAAAAATAGACGCACTAACAGCACTAGGCGCAGAAGTTCGTCCCGTCCCTGCTGTACCCTACAAAGACCCAAACAACTACGTCAAGCTATCTGGCAGAGTTGCTGCTGAGTTGGAAAACGCTATTTGGGCGAATCAGTTTGATAACTTAGCCAACCGCCGCGCCCACTACGAAACCACAGGGCCGGAAATTTGGACACAGACAGATGGTAAAATAGATGCATGGACAACTGCAACTGGTACTGGTGGTACTTATGCTGGTGTGGCGTTGTACTTGAAAGAACAAAATCCGGCGATTAAATGCGTTGTTGCTGATCCGCTAGGTAGTACACTTTATAGCTATGTCAAAACCGGCGAAATCAATACAGAAGGAAATTCCATCACCGAAGGCATCGGTAACGGTCGTGTCACAGCCAATATGGAAGGCGCACCTGCTGATGATGCCATCCAAATCGATGATAAAGAAGCTCTACGGGTAGTTTACCAACTGCTAAGGAAAGATGGGCTGTTAATGGGCGGCTCAACAGGTATTAATGTTGGCGCAGCTATTGCCCTAGCGAAGCAGTTGGGGCCAGGACATACCATTGTCACCATCTTATGTGATAGTGGTTCCCGCTATCAGTCGCGGATATTCAATCCTGAATGGCTAGCCTCAAAAGGACTTTCAATAGATTAGTCATTAGTCATTAGTCATTAGTCATTAGCTTCCGACTTTTGACAAATGACTAATGACAAATGACAAATCACAAAGGACAAATGAACAACATAACTCAACCATCAAACTTCCCGATAATAGACCAACCCTCTTCTCCTAGATGTGTGCGGGTTTGTCAAAATCGCACTTGCAAAAAGCAAGGTGCAGCCAAGGTATTAGCAGCTTTTGCAGCTATGCCAATCCCCGATGTAACGGTAACGGCTAGCAGCTGTTTGGGACAATGCGGCAATGGGCCGATGGTGCTGGTATTACCCGATATGGTCTGGTATAGCGGCGTTAAACCCGATGAAGTATCTCTACTGATAGAAAATCATTTGCTAGGTGGTCAAAGAGTCCAACAGATGCTCTATTATCGGTTTCATCCCCAGAAATCAAACTAATTAACAATATCAATGTCTGCAATATTGTTGACTGAAGTGAGGCATCCAATGAATATTCAACAGCTGCGTCAATCCTTAAAACAAAAGTGGCTGAGTTACTACGAGCAAAATATTTCCTGGCTGGTCAAAATGCGAATTTGGGGCACTTACGATGGTCTGCGCCGTCCTTTGTCCGGTTTTATTTTGGCAACACTCTCTGTTTTAGAACCCCAGTTTGATGAAATACTTGCTTTTTTGTTGGAGTTGAATAACGATCCAGATAAAATAGTCGCCGCTTTAGGTCTTAACTTCAATCCTGATGAAGAGTTACGTTTAATAAAATCAGACCATTCTATGGGTATAACCCAAGTTGAAAGCGAGTCGCCAGATGAGAAGTATTTTGAGGATAAACATCTATCATCGGCTGTAACTGCCAGCAAGATTGCGCTTCATTCTCTTGCCAAGACCCTAGATTCTAACTTGTCACGCGCCGATCAACTTGTGCCATCGATTACAGCTACCACTGAAAGAGTTCGCACACGTAAATCGGAGTTGGTAGTTGCATTTGCTACTAAAATTGCTCCAGATACTCCGGTAAAAACGCCATCCTCTGGTTTTTTAAGCGAATATCAACCAATAGGATCGCACTCTGCGCTGACAATGACTGCTGAGGTTAACAGCAAAGTTAAAACTATGCCATCTATGGCATTAGCTAGTGAGGTTAAAAGCAACGCGCCATCTGTCCGAATCCCTGTGGGCGCATCATTGGCAATTACCACTGAGATTAACAGTAATGGTAAACCAGTGCGATCGCTAGCAATTACTACTGAGCTTAAAAGCAACAGCAAACAACCGAATATTCAACCAACATATGTTAAAAGTAAATTAAATTTACC
>NZ_JAIVFR010001013.1 GCF_020829685.1 Nostoc sp. CHAB 5715
CTTTAAACCAACCTTGAGGGGTGCTATATGCAGAATTAGGCAACTCAAAGCCCCTTGGAGACTCAATTTGCCAATCGGGTGACTCAGCTAAAAATGCCGAAATTACTTGTTCATTTTCTGCTGGATGCAATGTACAGGTGGCATAAACTAGTACACCACCAGGTTTGACAAAAGTTGATGTATGTGTTAATAATTCTTTTTGCAGCACCGAAAGTTCACAGACAGATTCTGGTGTCTGTCGCCAACGAGCATCAGCATGACGGTGCATGGTTCCTAGTCCAGAACATGGAGCATCCAATAATACGCGGTCTGCGGTGTTTTGAAATTGGTTGAAGTGGCGGCTGTCACCAGTGTAAATTTGAATAGATTGTAAATTCAGCCGTTGAGAATTTTCTTGGAGTTTGCGAAGACGAGAAGGAGTGCGATCGCAAGCCCAAATTTTCCCTTTATCTCTCATTAACTCAGCGATGTGGGTTGTTTTACCCCCTGGTGCAGCACAGACATCAATTACCACCTCACCTGGTTGGGGGTCAAGCAAATGACTTACCAATTGGGCGCTACTATCTTGTACAGTCCACCAACCTTCTTTGAAACCAGGTAGTTTTTGAATTGATCCACTATTACTAATCAATCGTAAAGCTTGGGGTAAATCAGGAATCCGTCTCACCAAAATACCAGCAGATTGCAAAGCCGCCTCAACTTCTTCGATGGAAGTGCGAAGTGGGTTGATACGCAAGTCAATTGTTGGTGATTGGTTCATCCATTCACACAGTTGTTCTGTCTCAGCCAAACCCAGTTGTTCTAACCAAACTTGAATAATCCAATCAGGAAAGCTGTGTAAAATACCCAAGCGTTCCACTGGGTTTTCTGGAAGTTGTAACGGATCGGTGTGGAGAGATGAGGGGGATGAGGGGGATGAGGGAGATGAGGGAGATGAGGGAGATGAGGGAGATGAGGAGGATGAGGGGGATGAGGAGGATGAGGGGGATGAGGAAGAATTTACTTCCCTATCTCCCCCTGCTCCCTCATCTCCCCCTGCTCCCTCATCTCCCCCTGCTCCCTCATCTCCCCCTGCTCCCTCATCTCCCCCTGCTCCCTCATCTCCCCCTGCTTTTCTAAGATACTGTCGTAATAGACCGTTAACAAAACCCGTTAGTCCAGAAAAACCGTTTTCTTTTGCTAGTTGGACGGTGGTATTAACAGCAGCTGAGGCGGGAATACGCTCTTGATAGCGTAGCTGGTAGAAACCCAGATGTAAAATGGTGCGGAGGTCTTGTGGTTGTTGATGAGATTTCTTTTTGGCGAGTTGATCGATGAAACTATCAAGAGTGCGCTGCCTTCTGACGCTTCCATAAACTAATTCTGTCAGCAAGCGGCGATCGCTATCAGCCAAATTAACTTTTTGCAGCACTCTATCTAGGGCAACATCAGCATAAGCCCCCTTGTGAACATCTCGCAGGGCGATAAAAGCTAGTTGACGGGGGTTTGTCATGGAAACATTTATTTATTTAGGTTTATGGCTACTTAGTACTTGAGACTACACAATTACTGAGGAGCCACGCTTCGATGTGAATATTATTTGAAGAAAGTATATTTATAGTTTGAAGATATTGTAATTATTCTGTGAATCTACATATAAATTCGAGCAAATAAAAAAAACATCTGTAAGCTATATGAAGGGGCTACTTAATAAAATAGCGTAATAAATCATACACTCGTCATAAAAGCAATTTTAAATACTTGAGTCATTATCATCAGTACTGATGTCTATGACTGCACCATCTGGAGCTAGATGGGTTATTGGCGATTTTGCGTAAAAATTTTTACGTACCTAATCTGGTGTATCTCCATGTGTTAAGTGTTACTTTTTTGTCAGGAAAAAATATCATGAACTCATTGACTCAATTTTGGAAACAAGGCGTATTTACTCTGTTTGGTATAGGGCTATTAACTGCTCCTGCTCAAGCTATCAATATAACGACCACTAGCGATCCCAATGTTTTAGTTAATAACATTTTGAGTTCTGGTATCACAGTATTGAATCTAACATACAACGGTGCAGCACCTGCATCTGGAACTTTCACAGACGGCTTGTCCTCAGGAATTGGCATAGACAAGGGTATCATTCTGACTTCTGGCAATGCTACTCTTGCTCCAGGGCCAAATAATTCGGACAGCGCGACAGGTAATAATAGTTTCTTAGGAGATACTGACTTAAACGGCTTGAATCCTGGATTTAGCACTCAAGATGCGAGTGTTCTCACATTTGATTTTACTTCGGATACGGGCGATCTCTTTTTCAATTACGTCTTTGCGTCGGAAGAGTACAACGAATACTCCAATGGTAGCTTTAATGACGTGTTTGGTTTCTTTGTAGATGGGAAAAACATTGCCCTGCTCCCTGGAATCACCACGCCAGTTTCAATTAACAATGTCAATGGTGGCAATCCGTTAGGTACAAACGCTCAAAATCCTTTATTCTACAACAACAGCGTTACCAGCTTCATTATCAGGAACTAGCTTCACAATCGTATATGTATAAATTATATTTCATCGCAA
>NZ_JAIVFR010001014.1 GCF_020829685.1 Nostoc sp. CHAB 5715
AAAAGACAAAAAGCACGAGAGTTATTTCTGGTGCTGGCAGAACGAATGGATTTTAACCCAGAATTAAATGTGCGAATGTTTCTTAACGTTAATCGACCACACAATAATGAAGTACCAACATCTACTTTACTACGGGAGTTTGCCAGTAATTTTCGCCAAGATATTTGGCCAGGAAAAAGACTACCTGAAGTATTTCACGATCCGCGATCGCTGGCAGTGGGTGTGGAATCAAAAGCTTGTTTACACGCCAAATGCGTTGTTGTAGATAAGGAGCGTGTACTTGTGACCTCTGCCAATTTTACAGAAGCGGCTCACGAGCGCAATATCGAAGCTGGTGTATTACTCAATGATCCAGTAACTGCTCAAGCTTTGCAAATGCAATTTGAAAGCTTGGTTACAAGAAATATCCTATGTCGAATTCCTGGAATCTGACTATTTTAAGCAAGATGTTATGACCTATTAGCTTTTTTAAGACAACCACAAATACTACTGCATCATTACATCAATAAAACAACTTCAACTCGGAATGCTAGCTTAGTGGATGAACTTTATTTAATGTTTAACCTAAAACTCTTATAAATGATTAACTTAACTACCTTTCATTCGTGTATTGCTCAATCTAATGCTCGTGGTTATGACCTGGATAACAAACAGAAGGAAGCTGTAGAGTATAGCGGAGGTTCTTTATGGCTGATAGCAGGGCCAGGTTCAGGGAAAAGTGAGGTATTGGTTACACGCACCTTAAAACTGCTTTGTGTAGATGGGGTTAAACCACGCTCAATTTTGTTAACCACCTTCACTCAAAAGGCAGCGCGTAACCTTGAAGACAGATTGGCTACTTACTTGGTAGCATTACAGAACGCCGATTCTAGTCTTCGAGACGTAGACTTAGCAGAGATAAGGATAGGGACATTGCATAGCCTATGTAATGACATCCTCCAAGAATACCGTTACCCGAAATATCAAAATGTTCGACTTCTTGATCAGGTAGAACAGGATCTATTTGTTTATCGTCATGCTTCAATTGCAGATCATCAAGATTTAAACTTCTGGACACAGTTTGCTCATGCTGTTCGTGATTGGAGAGACAAAAAATATCCTCCTAACAAGTGGAAGCGTGCTAAGGCAGCAGTCACACTTTTTAACCATATTGTAGAAGATTATGTTGATGTCCAAAAGATGATTTTGGCTGGTGAAAACTGGGCAACTCTTGCAGGTTTTTACCAGCAATATACTCAAGCATTGCGGGATAAATATCGTTGTGACTTTGCTCATCTTCAAGCTTGCTTTCTTGAATTCCTAACCTCTTCTGCTAGTAAACGATTTTTAGAAGGAGATGGTCAAAATCAGCTTCCACTGCTGCACGTACTCGTTGATGAATACCAAGATACTAATCCAATCCAAGAGCAGATATATCTTGCCCTTGCTAACCAGACACCACACAGTATTACCGTAGTGGGGGATGATGATCAAGCTTTATACCGTTTCCGAGGTGGAAATGTATCTTGCATGGTTAATTTTGACAAAGCTTGCCTAGCAGCCTTCGGTGTATCTCCTAAACAAATTCAACTAGATAAAAACTACCGTTCTCACTCTAGTATCGTTAATTTTTTTAACGACTACATCACTTCTTTTCCAGAAATGAAAACTTCTGGGGTACGTGCGCCCGGTAAAAATCCAGTCAATGCAGCATCTTCCATTACTGGCTCATACCCTGCTGTTTCTTGGATAACTCAGAAAAACGCAGGTAATTTACCAGATGCTGTTGCCAGTTTAATCAAAAACCACTTAATAGGTGATGGAATCATATCTGATCTTAGCCAGTGTGTTTTGCTGATGCGTAGTGCTAAAGACTCAAAAAACAACGCCGGATTGTATCTTGCTGCATTCCAGAAACATAATCTTCCCGTTTATAATCCTCGCTCAAAGTCATTTATGGAAAGCGAAGAAGTGCAGTGTTTACTTGCTGCTTTGGTACAGGTGATTGATAGAAAACACACTTTTAGTTATAAATACAAAGATCCAACTGGAAAACCTTTCTCATGGGTTGCAACTATTGATGAATGGTTTCAAACATTGGATATAGTTAGAAGTAAATCTAATGTTGTCACACAACAATTAGATGACTACTTAAAACGTAGTAATGAAGAACTGCCCAAGTTGTGTGCATTAAACAATCAAAGTGTTTTTCTAAACCTTAATCTCCTAGAAATTATCTATCGAATTCTCGCCCTAGAACCATTTCAAACATGGCAACAAGACCCTGTAAGAAATTTACGTCTTTCTAAGGTTAGTCGTCTTTTTGATGGATATCACAGTTTTAAATTAGATGGTTTGCGCTCAAACTCAGATGGAACTGATCTTGATCCAGGTTTTCTGCATCGTTTTTACAGCATGTTTATAAGCTACCTCATAGACGCTGGGATTGATGATGACGAAGATGAAGAAGTAATTGTACCCCAAGGGTATCTACCAGTAATGACTATTCACCAAGCCAAAGGCTTAGAGTTTCCTTTTGTCTTAGTTGGACAACTGGGTAAAAGAGGAGAGGTTGGAG
>NZ_JAIVFR010001015.1 GCF_020829685.1 Nostoc sp. CHAB 5715
AGTTATTACAATATGCTTCCACAGAAGCGGGAATTTACAGCAACCATCTGCGATCGTACTTAGAGATGCTGCACTCGGAAGAAGCTCAAGGTTTAAACGACTTGCATCGCGGGGTGCAAGACCTACAAAGTAAAGCGATGAAACAGATGGGTTCTCTCGGTGGAGGAAACCACTTTATTGAAGTGTGCCTTGATACAGAGAATCAAGTTTGGCTAATGCTGCATTCTGGTTCGCGTAACATCGGCAATAAACTCGCCCAGTGTCATATTCACACAGCCAGAGAATTAGCCAAAATGGCTGGTAATAAATTGCCTGACCCTGATTTAGCTCACTTTGTCGCTGGTACGCCAGAATTCCAAGCATACTGGCACGATTTGCAATGGTCACAAAACTATGCGCGTGTCAACCGCGATGTGATGATGGCGCGTTTTAAGCATATAGTTGAGAAGCATTTAGCAGGTGGGAAGGCAACTAAACCTTTATTACAGGTTAATTGTCATCACAATTACGCCGAAAAAGAAGTGCATTTTGATGAGGATGTGTACGTTACTCGTAAAGGTGCAGTCCGCGCCCAGACTGAAGATTATGGGATTATTCCTGGTTCGATGGGGGCAAAGTCTTTCATCGTTAAGGGTAAAGGTAATGCCCACAGTTTCTGTTCTTGTTCTCACGGTGCAGGGCGTTTGTTGTCTAGAAATAAGGCAAAAAATGTCTATACGCTGGATGATTTAATTGAGCAAACAAATGGTGTAGAATGCCGCAAAGATGAGGGCGTGTTAGATGAGATTCCTGGTGCTTATAAGCCGATAGAACAAGTTATGGAAAATCAAGCGGATTTGGTTGAAGTTGTAGCAACGCTTAAGCAAGTTCTTTGTGTTAAGGGATAAGTTTGTAGGGTGGGTAATGCCCACCTTTTTTATTTTTTTAAACGCAGAGGCACGCTGAGGTAACCGCAGAGGTACGCTGAGGAATAAATGATTGTTTTAAGTGAATCGACTGAACAAATAGAGGCATCTGCTAGCGCTAGTGAAAATAAATTGATGACTGAGGCTGCCCAATTATTAGGGTGCAAAGTCTACTATATACCGCGAGATTTTGAACGATGTAGTACAGCAGAAAATGCTTTATGGCACATTCCTAATTATCCTAAAGCAACTGCTGGTATCTGGATAGGATATATCCCTGAGTTTGAGCGTTACAAAGCCATATATTATGCAGCCTTGGCTAAGGGAATAAAACTACTCAATACTCCTTTAGAACACCAGACAGCACTAGAGTTTGACCTATTTTACCCTCACTTAAAAGGATTGACACCTGACAGTTTGGTAATTACCTCAACGAACGAATGTATTGTGGCTGGCGAATTATTGGGATTTCCTGTGTTTGTCAAAGGCGCAGTTCAATCTAGAAAAATGCAAGGATGGGAGTCTTGTGTAGCGAATAATCAGGAGGAATTAGTCAGACTGACAGAATTGTTATTAAAACTTAAATATGGTTCACGAGGTAGAGTTATTGTTAGGAAATTAGTAAAGTTATGGCATAAACGCCTAGCCCCAAATGGCTTTCCAATGGGAAGAGAATTTAGATGTTTTATTTATAATCAGAGGATTCTAAAATATGGATATTATTGGGATGGACAAGATGACTTAAGCAAGTTATCAAAACAAGAAGAGACGCAAGTATTAAAGTTGGCAGTTTTAGCTTCTGAACGCCTTGGTGTTCCTTATATAGCAATTGATATTGGGCAATTAGAAAGTGGAGAATGGATAGTCATAGAAACAGCCGATGCACAATTTGCTGGTCTGAGTCACATTCCTGCACTTGAATTGTGGAATAAGTTGAAAGATATACACTATTGATGGTTTTAATGCGAAATTATGTAATTTGATCGCGCATTAGCTTACCATCTTTTTTGTAGTAGCTCACAAGTGAGTAGCAACATGAAATCTCAACAACTCTCAGCTATTGACGTGGCAAGCGGAAATCTTGTACCGATGAGCAGCAAACCTCCTATTTTGTCCAGCACTAATCACTGGAACGGGATTGTGCTTGAACAGCATTATTTACCCGCCTTTGAATGTCCAGAGCTATGCTTACAGCAGCACAGCATTAATATTTGGCTTGGTAATTCATGTCAAATAGATTGGCGGCTAGCAGGTGGAAGGTTACACAGTACGCAGATGATGAGAGGTTTGGTTAATGTCACTCCAAAGGGGATTCCGACTCAAGCGCGTTGGCATCAAAAAATAAAATTTCTCTTAGTCTGTTTTGATTCCAGTTTATTTAAGAGAGTAGCAGATGAGCTGATCGTTGGGAGCTATCGCACTATCGAAATTATCCCACAGCGCGGAGTCTGCGATCGCCAAATTCTTCATCTGGGAATGGCACTCAAAGCAGAGCTTGAAGCCGAATGTCCATCTGGTAACCTATGATCATGACACAATCAAAAAAGTTTGCCAAATCACAACAAAAGCAGTATTTACCTACCCAAGGCAACAACGTACCTCCTTTGAATCCATCTGACCAAAAGCCATCGCCAAAAAGAGAACCG
>NZ_JAIVFR010001016.1 GCF_020829685.1 Nostoc sp. CHAB 5715
TATTGTTTGGGTAAATTATGGAAATCAAGACTATTGCTGTAACTTACACGCGTAAGTTCAATTTAGGCGACTACGAATCTTTAGAGTTAAGTTGCTCCTTATGGGGACAAATTGACCCAGCAGAAGAGGATGCACAAGGGACGACACAATTTCTATTTCAACAAGCAAAGAATTCAGTTAAGTCAGCTGCAATCCCAGTAATTAAAGCTTCTACTCATCAAATGAATAAAGCCAAAATGTACAGGCACTCTCCAACAAATTAGTTTGACGGTCTTGATAATTTCTAATAACTGAAATTCACCTTTTAAATTCAAAAATACTTTAGTCAAGCATTAATACTGCTTGGCTATTTTTTTTCAGCCATCGCTTTGCCCCCTCCAAACCACAACAGGAAAGACATCATGCCTAAAAAAGCTAACCCAGTCCTCAAAGACCATTCCCAGCTATGCCTTCAGTACCTCCGCTGTTGCGGTGGCAGTGCTCGATTATGCACTATAAATTTTAGTCTGGGGGTGATTCAAACGTTAGTTAATCGCAATCTGGTAAAAGTGACAAATACAGGTGCAGGATTTTTTGTGGAGTTGGACGAAGCGAAATGAAAATCCATAAAATGACTCATCAATCGTCTTTGCCTTCAAACACTCGTAATAAATTAGTTCTTCGTCGGACTCGAAAGAGATTTAGTCCCAAAGTATTTATCGACCGCACCATAGAAACAACTGCAATTGTCTCTCTGCTTTTAACTGGATTTTTAGGAGTTGGAGCAATGGGGTGCTGGGGAATGGAGATTATCGAGACAAATGCTAATCCCAACATAATCATCTCTGGTTGGCAGCAGCAGAAAAATATTTGCTTGGGTGCAATGCTGGTAAGTTTTTCTGCTTTCTTAGGGAGTTCTTTAGTCGGAGCAAGCCTCAGTATTCAACGAGATAAATTTCAGGGAGGGAAACAATAATGGAAATCAGATTAACCACAGCAGAGATTCGGACTATCTTGCAAGGGTGTCAATATACGTTGCGGGTGGTTGGGAGTAGTAAGGATTATCGCAGGCTTCAATCATCCTCCTTCCTTTTCTACATCAAATGATGTGGTGCTAAACGATGCTTTCAATATTTTGGGAGAAGTAGTAGAGGCAATTGATCAGGTGGAGCAATTTAATCAACAAGGAGAATCCGGTCATGGAACAGGAAATTAAAAATGCAGTTGGTTTGGGTAGTCCTGAACTCGTAATAGAATCGAAACCACAACCAGAACCAAAACCAACAGTAACGATTTACGACTTCTCTTCTTTGTTATTGAAGCACGAACCACCAATGCTAACTGCAAAACCTGATCGCCTCCCTCTGGGTAAAACACACTGATAGAACTCAAACCAAGAAACCAAGCTCCTGGTAAGAATATATCAGCAGGCGTTGGTTGATCCAGCATCCGTTGCAGCCATGCAGGTGACTGCTCACGAGGCGTTGGACTTTCTTTAGGAGGCGATTGTACTCGCAATTCTGGAAACCGAATACGCTCAGGGACTTTAATTTTACCTTCTTGGCGCATCCGTAAGCGATCCATTAAAATCGCATCGTAAGCCGCTTCAATTACTTCTAAATGCTTGGCATCGCCACTATGTTGCTCGAATAGGCGATTACGAGCATCCTGAATTTCATCTAAGCTAGCCTCTTCTGATACCCCAAGTTTTTCGTAGGGATTTTGATCGCTCATGGGAGTTTGTTACTTCAGCCTCAGTCAGCGGCAGTCTTTTGTCGAATAAAAACAGCTTTAGGTTTTGTTTTAATCGAAACTAAAGTCTCGACCTATTTTATGCCCTAAGAGGATAGTAGCACGGGTTAGTTTAATCGACTTTGTAATTTCAACTATAGTCACTTTAACATATCGCTATAACTCCGTGTATACCCTCATGTCGTTGTTTAATTCTGGCTCTAATCTAGAATTTGAACGGAGAGTACCTAAAACACATAGTTTTTATGAAAATATCAACTTTACAGTTTCAAATTTGGCAACTTACTGCGCCCTAATAGAATTTTTTTAATTATACTGAATAATCGCTTGTGGTATATATCCGCATATCGATTTAAAATTGAGACGTTTTAAGTTACCACCTAACTGGGATCAAGAACGTGTCTTGGTGTTAAGAACTGTTGCAGCTAAAGTCAGAGCGCCTATATACTGTGGCTAACAGAAGTTTAGCGTTCTCATCGCCCACAATCCTGATTAGAGTATTTATTTTTGAATAATCAGGAATCTCATACCGTAGCCATGTAGATTCTTAGTTAGTCCCCAAGTGGCAACTGCGTTTTTACGCAAACCTTTTGTTAATCTTACGAATTTTTGTGCAAAGTAATGGTCATGGCTCCTGCCAAGATTCTTGTAGTTGACGACGACCCTGCGGTTCGGAATTTAATCCAACGCTTTCTGATTAAGCAGAACTATCAGGTGGAGGCTGCCGAAGATGGAAAGACAGCCTTAACTCTATTTGAGCAATTTAACCCCGACTTGGTGATTCTAGATGTGAATTTACCAGATGTAACTGGGT
>NZ_JAIVFR010001017.1 GCF_020829685.1 Nostoc sp. CHAB 5715
CGCGCTCTGCCGATCTACAAATTCAGTAATCTTAAAAGAACCTCTCCCCCAAACCTGCAAGGTTTGGGGGCTGGGGAGGGTTAGGTTTTTGATTGTTGAATCGATGCTCTAGTAGTTGTACTCTGGCTTGATATCTCGCAGCATCAGTTCATCAAGTGCTTGTCGGGGTGTGACTTCACCCTGAAGTAAACGATAAACTTGCTCAGTAATTGGAACAGGAATGCTTTGTTGCTTGGCTCGTTGCATCAAAACCCGGCAAGTATTCACTCCTTCAGCAGTTCCTTGTAAATTTTCGAGAGTTTCTGTAAGTGAGTTACCACCAGCTAGCTGGTAGCCAACTTGGTAATTGCGGCTTAAGGGACTATTGCAGGTTGCTAACAAATCTCCTAGACCTGATAAACCATAAAATGTTTCTGTCTTCGCACCCCAGTTGTTGCCGATGCGAACCATTTCTGTAAGTCCACGGGTGACTAAAGCAGCTTTGGCATTGGTTCCCAGTTGTAAACCATCGCACACACCGGCTGCGATCGCAATCACATTTTTCAGTGTTCCCCCCAATTCCACGCCCAAAGGATCGGGATTGGTATATACCCGAAAACGCACAGAAGAAAATACTAACTGGACTACTTCCGCAGCCGTGGGAATATTACTGGCTACTACCGTTGCTGCTGGTAATTCTAGTTGAATTTCTTTAGATAAATTAGGCCCAGACAGGACGACAACTGCATGGTTAGGGAATAGTGTTTGCCAAATTTGCGACGGCGTGCAGGTAGTTTGGGGGTCTAAGCCTTTCGTCGCTGTGACAAAAATTGTCTCTGGAGAAAGGGGGAAACACTGGATTTGGGAAGCAACATCCCTCACACCAATCATCGAGATAGCGGATAGGACGATTTGGACATCTTTTAAAACTGCTTGGATAGTTTGCGAACCTTGACGCGACCACACGCGCACCAGATGACCATTTGCTGTGGCGAGATTTGCCAGAGATGCACCCCAAGCACCCGCACCAAGAATTGCAACGGAAAGTTTTGAGTTGGAGTACATCTGCTCACTCATAACTCCTAATTCCTAACTCCTAACTTTTGAGCGGGGATAACGTTCCATTAATTCCCTGACTTTTTCTGCATGATATGAGCTTCTTGTCAATGGTGAAGAAACAACTTGTAAAAATCCGATTTCCTCGCCGAATGCCTTCCAGTCAGCAAATTGTTCTGGATTGATAAATTCATTTACTTGCAAATGTTTTTGACTGGGTTGGAGGTATTGCCCAATTGTCAAAATGTCGCAATCCACAGTTCGCAAGTCTTGCATGACCTGGCGGATTTCGGCATCAGTTTCACCGAGTCCAACCATGATACCAGATTTAGTGTATGTGCTCTTGAGAACTTGGCGAGTGCGTTGCAATAATTCTAATGTGCGATCGTAGTTTCCTTGGGGACGCACCCGGCGATACAGGCGTGGAACAGTTTCTGTATTGTGGTTTAATACCTCTGGCGCAGCTTGTAGAATCAACTCTAGGGCATTCCAATTACCGCACAAGTCAGGAATTAGTACCTCAATTGTGGTGTTGGGTGAAACAGTGCGAACCGCATTAATACACGCTATAAACTGAGACGCACCACCATCTGCCAGATCATCTCGGTTTACAGAAGTGATCACAACATGGTTAAGTTTCATGCGGCGAACAGCTTCTGCTAGTCGTGCAGGTTCCGTGGGGTCTAGTGGTTTGGGTTTTTTCTCAAAATCAATATCGCAGTAGGGACAAGCGCGTGTACAAGCCGGGCCCATAATTAAAAATGTGGCAGTCCCAGCATTGAAGCATTCACCAATATTCGGACAGGACGCTTCCTCACAAACTGTATTGAGGGCTAAATCCCGCAAAATATCTTTAACGTTACCGATGCGCTCACGCCCAGGTGCTTTTACCCGCAACCAGTCTGGTTTTACAGTCACAATCCGCTTTTACCACTAGAGTTATACAAATTTAATCGTAGCAAGCAAAGCCTTGGGTGAAGCGATCATTATATATAGATGTAACTCTGTAATTTGGCACGGGTTGTGATATTCTTAATTTATAATGGCATTTTTATGGCGGGATGTGGCGCAGCTTGGTAGCGCACTTCGTTCGGGACGAAGGGGCCGCTGGTTCAAATCCAGTCATCCCGATTTTTAGTTGAAAGGCGTTGCTCTAGCTCTCTAACTCGAAGCACTGGTATAAAACCGTAACGCAAATCGCCAAAAGCAAGTGGAAGCGAAAAACAACGCTACTGCTAATATTGCCGCACCTATCAACCAGCTAATTTCACTTTGGCCCAGTAGCGCTTGGGCTGGTACAGTAGTTAAAAACGCTACTGGCATTACAAAGGTGAAGAAAAAGCGGTAAGCAGTAGGATATGCTGCAATGGGATATCGGCCAGCTTCTAACAAACCACCCAGCACTTCGGTAACGTTGTATATTTTGACGAACCAGATACTGGTCGCTCCCAGCATAAACCAC
>NZ_JAIVFR010001018.1 GCF_020829685.1 Nostoc sp. CHAB 5715
GATACTATCAACATCAAACCGCTTTGCGGAGTCATTAGTCATTAGTTATTAGTCATTAGTCCAAGAGATACCACGCCCACTCTTTACCGTGGTTTGAATTAGTCCGATATCATTAGTTTTTTTCGCCCACCCAACGACTTGCTCAGGGTGGTAGCGAGGGGCGAGGTATGTACCAAAAACTCTTTATCAAAAGAATTATGAATTAATACGGAAATATTTGACTGGATGCAAATTATTCTTTGTATAGGATTCCTATTTGATTTTTGAATAAACACCGTACACCTCGAAAAGCCTGATTCCTTACTCCCTACTCCCTACTCCCTACTCCCCACCTACGCAAATAAGTTCAAAAATAAAATCGGATTGCTATATGTAAATAGGCATGAGATTAATTACTTTCTTCCGAGAGTTATGATTGTTAAGCTGTTAATTAAGAATTCTCTTAATTTCAACATTCATAACTCGGAACTACTAAACTCTGATTTGATTAATGGCAACATCACAGTAAACGTAGTACCCAGATTAAGTTGACTTTCTACAAAGACTTGACCGAGATGTAAATCTACAAGGGTTTTAAGAATTGATAGCCCTAATCCAGTACCAGATATACTATCAATATTACTACCACGGTAAAATGGCTCAAATATTCGTTGTTGATCTGCTACCGAAATACCGATCCCCCTATCTTTGACCTGAAAAATTACTTTCTCATTTTTGCAAGAAAGTTTAAAATCAATTGCAAAGTGCGAGGGAGAATACTTGATTGCATTGTCGAGTAAATTCTTCAGAATCGGCTCTAACAGTTTTTTATCTATGCAGGCTGTTAAAGAGTTATCTTGACTTACAAAATTAATTGGAATTTGGCTAACGCTCATCTGCATTTGGGCAACTAAATCATTACAAAATCCTACTAACTCAAGTGGTTTTGGTTCACAGTTGATTTTTGCTGCTTCTGCCTTAGAGAAGAACAAAATATCATCCAACATCTGACTGAGTTGTTCGGTAGCTTTTTGAATGTGATCTAGTAGTGGTTGTATTTTCTTCTGTGTACGTTTGTCTACTTCTTCCTTTAATAAGCTATTAGAAAATGAAACAATATTTAGTGGTGTACGGAATTGATGGCAAACCATAGAAAGAAAACGCGCTCTCAGTTCGCTAAGTTGTTTTGCTTGTTCTAAAGCTTGGTTAAGACCTAATTCTGCATATTTGTAATCAGTAATATCAATGCCTGCAATCAGTTCGACTGAGTTTCCCCCAAAATCTAGCACTCCATCCAACATGGCAACCGCGCAAGCTAGCCAGCGCTCCGTGCCGTTTTTTGTCAAAATATTTATCTCCTGGTATTCAAAATTAGCTGCTTCAGCCTGCCTGCGTACCTGCCTACGTTTTTTGCTTTTAATCAGTCGGCGCAGTTCAAAACCTGTTAGCAGTTCCTCTTCTGTGTAACCAGTGAGCTTCTCCACTGCTGGATTTATGTAGCAAAGTCGCGTGCCTTGAATCAGAAAAGTGCTAACATCTGTTGTTTCTGCTAAAGTCCGAAATCTAGCTGCGTTCAACCGCAATGCTTCTTCAGTCTGTTTCGATTCAGTAATGTCCCAAATACTCCACACTCTACCAATAATTTTGCCATCAAGCCACTGAGGCTTAGAGTAGTGTGCAAAAACTCTTCCATCGTTCAACTCCAAAATGTCGTAGCTCTCGAAATCAGATTGGCTAGACACTTCCCAAATCAGCCGACTAAAGGCTTGGGGATCTTTAAGTTGGTTCTCAAAAAATGCTTTGCATTGAGGACATTTTTTAGATAATACTAGGGACTCCGGGATCTGCCACATATCCACAAATTTCTGATTCAAGCTCAGAATATCTCCCTCAAAGTTAACTGCAACAATACCAATGGCAGTAGATTCGAGAGTAGAACGAAGTAAAGAAAGAGATGTTTCTAGTTCTACTTCTTTTGCCTTGAGTTGAGAAAATTCCTGTTGCAAATTGTCTTTGGCATCCCTTAATTCATCAGTCCACTTTTGCACGCTCATTTCTACTATTTCATCACTTATCTCACGAGCAAAAGCACAGCCAAATTCTATATCTTGTTGTTTTACATAGCTAATGGATATTTCTACCAGAAATATCCGACCTCTTTTTGTCCGGTAGCGAGATTTAAAGGTAAGAGAATTCTGTGAGCTAATATCTGACCAATTGTGTAGAGAAAAGTCTACATCTATATCATGTAGCCTCATGGAAAGTAATTCCTCACGGGAATACTCAGTCATCCGGCAAGTGGCATCGTTGACGTAGAGAAACTGTCCGTTTTCTCCTAAACAGAAGGCAGCATCTACAGCGTGATTTATTAGGAAGTGAGCAAACTTCATCTCTACTTCTGGTTGTAGCACCCATTGATTGCTTGATCTAGCTAATGTATAATCGCCAGAATTCATATTCCTACTTCCTCCTGGTAATCAATCGGTACCATAGCCATTAATGAGTTAATAGTCATAACTTACTAAAATCTTTGGGTCACCGTTAGGCTGTTCAAAAATAAGATT
>NZ_JAIVFR010001019.1 GCF_020829685.1 Nostoc sp. CHAB 5715
ATTCCAAAGAAAATCACCTGCTTCTTGTAGTTCCGGTTGCGAAGTAGCTTGAATCCACTTAATCCCACTAGGCGTAATGATCCGACCTTCCCAATGCCAGGATGTAATATTTGTAGTACAAAAAGCTATAGATTCTGTAAAAGCTTTTATATCCTGTGGATGAATCATTTTGTATAGCACCCGAAAGTCTTTCTGTATAGCTTCTGGTTCTAATTCATACAAATATTCACAACCAGAACTAATATAAAGGACTAACACAGAACCATCCTGCTGTTGCAGAACTTGGAAAATCAATCCTGGTAAATTGACAGCAAGTTTTGAGAGCAAGTTAATAGCCCCTTGCTGACAATTTGGTGTATACAGCGATTTGACAACGGTTTCATCCACTCTTTGACCCTTTGATACACAAGCTATTGATGTACAATTAAAAGCCAGAATAACCAACTTAACAGTTTTGATTCTGTAAGCATAATCGCTAACAGAATAAAAAGCGCACCTTCTTTCAGAGTAGTTCCTGATGAGGCGATCGCATTCCCCCAATCGGGTGAACCATTTACTAGGGGGAAAATCAGTTCAGGAGTGCTGTTAGCGGATAGCTATGGTTGAGCCAGTGCTGAGTTACCGAAAGAGCGAAATGCAAAGATTAAAGTAAGGACGTATTTGGAAGATAATAATTATGTTACAAGATTATGATAATTGAATTTAACGAATAGCCCAGACAATTACTTCCAAAAACTGTTTGAGAACCATCTCATCATTCAAAGCAGAAAAGGGAATATAGGAATCATATTTGATTTCTGAAAAAACTCCGTATACATCGAAAAGCTTCCAGCCCTACTCCCTACTCCCTATTCCCTACTCCCCACCTACGCAAATAAGTTCAAGAATCAAACCGGATTACTATATACCAGTTGACCTAATTTAAGGTTCCCGGTTTCATTGAGCAGTAAACACCCATTCAGCGAGTTGGTACATTAAAAAACTGAGATAATCAACTTTGATCGCAACAATCAGATAGAAAATAGTTTATTGATACATTTAATCTAGTTTTACCTAATAGCAGAAACTAATAATGCATATTCCAAAGTAGAAATACTTTGTAATACTACATCTAAGGAGACATAAATGCAATTACAACAGATAACAGTTTTAGAAGAAACTCTTTGGCAAGCAGTTCTGAATCGAGATCCCACAATTGACGGCAAGTTTTTCTACAGTGTTCGCTCTACAGCCGTTTATTGCCGACCTATTTGCCCTAGTCGCAGACCAAATCGCAATCAAGTTTGTTTCTTTGAGTCGGCACAAGAGGCTGAAAATGCAGGTTTTCGACCTTGTAAGCGCTGTCAGCCACAATTTGAAACAGTTCCAAATCCGGCTCAGGCGAAAGTTTTAGCAGCATGTCGATACATTGAAGCACAAGGCGATCGCATCCCAACCCTCTCAGAATTATGCTCTCAGGTGGGAATGAGTCGCAGTTATCTGCAAAAAGTATTCAAGCAAATAATTGGCGTATCGCCTTTTGAATATGCAGATGCGCTGCGTAGCCAACGATTGAAGCAGCGTCTTCAGTCAGGCGAGGAAATTGCTCATGCAGTTTACGATACGGGGTATGGTTCAAGTAGCCAAGTGTATGAAAAAGCACTTAAAAAACTGGGAATGACACCAAAGACTTACCAACAAGCTGGAAAGACAATCAGCATTGTCTATGCGATCGCTCCATCTCCACTAGGATATTTGCTTGTGGCAACAACACACAAGGGTATCTGCGCCGTTAAACTAGGTGATGAAGCAGACAAACTTGAACATACTTTGATCGAGGAATTTCACCAAGCGGACATCATGCGTGATGACCAGACACACAAGGAATGGATACAAGCAATCCTCAATTTTATTGCCAAAGGCGAGGCACATCTCGATTTACCACTTGATATCCGTGGGACAGCATTTCAGAAACAAGTCTGGGAAGCATTACAAAAAATTCCTTATGGCCAAACCCGCACTTACACTGATATCGCCCGTAATATTGCCAAACCCCAGGCAGTCCGCGCTGTAGGTAATGCTTGTGGAGCTAATCCGATCGCGCTGATTGTACCATGTCACCGTGTGCTGCGGGGTGATGGCAGTCTTGGCGGTTATCGCTGGGGAATTGAGCGCAAACAAAAACTGCTTACACAAGAGTCAGAGCGCTGCACGCAAGACTAGGGATTGGGAGGTTTGATGTTCTGAGGTTCTGAGGTGGATGAACGGAGTTCTGAAGTGGATGAACGGAGTTCTGAGGTGGATGAACGGAGTTCTGAGGTGGATGAACGGAGTTCTGAGGTGGATGAACGGAGTTCTGAGGTGGATGAACGGAGTTCTGAAGTTGATGAACGGAGTTCTGAGGTGGATGAACGGAGTTCTGAGGTGGATAAAAAACTCCACCCACAAGGGGATGGAGTTTTTGGGCATGGGAAATGGGGCATGGGGCATGGGGAAGAAGCTACCAATGCCCTATGCCCTATGCCCCAAGCGACGGGGCGACTATCCCGGAACAC
>NZ_JAIVFR010000101.1 GCF_020829685.1 Nostoc sp. CHAB 5715
TCAGAACACAAGTACTTTCGTTTACAACACAAGTCTTTTTTGAGCCAATGAGTGAATGAAACAGCTTTGCTTTTCGAGAGGGGATGGGGGTGGGTTCTTGTACCTAACTCAACCGAGAACCGCTATACGCATTTAAGTTGCACATCAACTGGTGAGGTTGTCCTTTGTCAATTATCCTTTGTCCTTAGTAAACACTTCTGGACTAATGACTAATGACGGTCTACACGGAAAATAGTGCAATATGTAGGCGCGTTAGCTTAGTATGTCAAGCTCGTTTTGAGGGTTTGTAGTAAGCACTTTAGTGATTAGAAAATGAAAATAAGGACTAAAGTCCTTACTACGAACTTGCCTACGATAGAATTAATCAACACCCCGCAACTTGCGAGTGTTATCAACTAAACTCTGAGCAAATTGATCAAATCTTTGAGATAGTTTTTCATCTAGCAACTTGCCTTCAGGGCTGAAAGCACCCCAAGCTTGTCCGATCGCAATTTGTTCTGGAATCACCCAACCATGCACCCATCGGACAATTAACCGTAGGTCATTTAAAGCATTACTATTAGACTGACCCCCCAATACGCTGATTAGTCCTGTCACTTTATCAGACAGTTGCTCAAAGCTCATCAAATCCAGAGCATTTTTTAGCACACCACTAACACTACCATGATACTCAGGTGTCGCTAAAATTAATCCATCGGCGCGGCTGACTGTATCTTGCAACCGTAGAACATCTGGATAATCTGGATACTCCTTTGCACCAGTGCAAAACGGTAACTGCAACTGCCGTAAATCGAGAATTTCTACCTCTCCACCCACCGCTTCAACCCTTTGCACTGCTATTTGTAAAGCAAGCTGGGTATAGGAGTTGGGTCTTAAACTACCACCTATGCCAACAATTCTTACCATAATTAACCCACAAACTATTAACTGACTACTATCACCAGGTTTTTGGAAAAGCGAAATCGTTATGACTATGTTTATCTTAGCGATTTGTATCGGAATGTGTCAAATTAATATCTACAGTCGTGAGCCAAAATAATTATCCAGGTTGCTCAACTTCATGTAATAGCCGGAAGAAACTTGGGAATGGTTTTGTGTGGAAGTTAGACTAGATAAGAAAAGTGTAATTTCCAGTTATTACAATTTTTGGTAGAAGAATAGGCATAAAACCATAGCTCAACTTGTGCCAGCAGACAAAAGGTAATTATTATGACAAATTTGGGAAAAAAACCATTGATAAAAAGACAGTCGTCAAAGCGTGGTGCTTGGGTTGGTGCGATTGCAGCTAGTTTGATTATGTTACCAGGAATTTTTGGGAGTACTCCCGTCTTGGCACAAAAGGCAGAAAGCACCTCTTTAAATTATGGCGACTTGATCAAGAAAGCGAAGGCGGGAGAAATCCAAAAAGTAGAGCTTGACGAAACTGAACAGCTAGCAAAGGTTTATCTCAAAGGGCAAAAGGCTGATACACCACCGCAACAGGTGAGACTTCTGGCACAAAACACAGAGTTAATTAACATCCTCAAAGATAAGAATGTTGATTTTGGCGAAGTTTCCTCAGCTAACAGTCGAGCTGCTGTTGGATTGTTGATCAATCTCATGTGGATTTTGCCACTGGTAGCTTTAATGCTATTGTTCCTGCGTCGCTCTACTAATGCTTCTAGTCAAGCGATGAATTTCGGTAAATCCAAAGCTCGCTTCCAAATGGAGGCAAAAACTGGAGTAAAATTTGAAGATGTAGCCGGGGTTGAAGAAGCTAAAGAAGACCTCGAAGAAGTTGTTACTTTCCTGAAACAGCCAGAAAGATTTACTGCTGTAGGCGCACGTATTCCCAAAGGAGTGCTGTTAATTGGCCCTCCGGGTACTGGTAAAACTTTACTAGCAAAAGCGATCGCAGGTGAAGCAGGTGTACCATTCTTCAGTATTTCCGGTTCAGAATTCGTGGAAATGTTTGTTGGTGTAGGTGCATCTCGCGTGCGCGACCTCTTCAAGAAAGCCAAAGAGAATGCCCCTTGTCTAATATTTATCGATGAAATTGACGCAGTAGGTAGACAACGAGGTGCTGGTATCGGTGGCGGTAACGACGAGCGCGAACAAACCCTCAATCAACTGCTCACCGAAATGGATGGTTTTGAAGGTAACACAGGCATTATTATTATTGCTGCCACTAACCGCCCAGATGTTCTAGATGCAGCGTTGCTCAGACCAGGACGCTTTGACAGACAAGTGATGGTGGATGCACCGGATCTCAAAGGGCGACTGGAAATTTTGAAAGTCCATGCGCGGAATAAGAAAATTGATCCTAGCGTATCATTAGAAGCGATCGCTCGTCGCACTCCTGGTTTTACTGGCGCAGACTTAGCCAACTTACTCAACGAAGCTGCCATTCTCACCGCTAGGAGGCGCAAAGAAGCTGTCACCCTTTTAGAAATTGATGCTGCTGTGGATAGAGTCGTTGCAGGTATGGAAGGTACCGCCTTAGTAGACAGCAAGAGCAAGCGCTTGATTGCCTATCATGAAGTTGGACATGCTTTAGTTGGCACATTTCTCAAAGACCATGACCCTGTACAAAAAGTTACACTCATTCCACGGGGGCAAGCACTGGGATTAACTTGGTTTACTCCCAACGAAGAACAGGGGTTAATTTCCCGTTCCCAACTCAAAGCCAGGATTACTGCTACTTTGGGTGGTCGCGCCGCCGAGGAAATTGTTTTTGGGAAGCCAGAAGTGACCACAGGTGCAGGCAATGACCTGCAACAAGTTACAGGAATGGCGCGGCAGATGGTGACACGCTTCGGGATGTCAGAATTAGGCCCATTGTCACTAGAAAATCAGAGTGGAGAGGTATTTTTAGGACGTGACTGGATGAATAAATCAGACTATTCTGAGGAAATTGCCGCCAAAATTGATTCACAGGTGCGCGAAATTGTTAACAAGTCCTACATTAGAGCAATAGAACTGTTGGAAGAAAACCGGATAGTTTTGGAGCGTTTAGTAGATTTGTTAGTAGAACAGGAAACAATTGAAGGTGATGCATTCCGCAAAATTGTTGCTGACAATACCCAGGTAGCTGATGCACAAGTGGCTGTACCTCATTAAACATAGGAGTAAAAATCACGTAGGCACAATTCATGAATTTTGCCTACAAAGAATTTCGGGCAACGCATAATTAATTTCACCAGTATTGCCACAAAGTAGCACACATTAAGTCTTGCCACTGCAAAGCTTAGGCTATTGTATTATATACACCCAAGCAATGTACTACAAGTGGAAATGGACATGATGAAAAACTCCAAGAAAGATAGTGGGTTGGTCTATTGTAAGTCTACCGATGCAGGTGACGGAGGAACTTTACCACCGGGGAAATAACTTCGTTACAGCGCTTTTCAAGTAATTGAACTACACCACTCCCTACTCCCCACTCCCCACTCCCCGTCTCATCTGTAGTCTAAATACCTGAAAAATGCTGTAAGCTGCGCGATCGCACTCCACTTGTAATCACCCACGGGCGATAGTGAAGCGCTGACTTGTCAGTTCGATATCATCAAGGATGCGATCGCAAAAAGCATAGCGATCGCCATCTCAAAACTCCAAAACGCGAGCGCATTTATAATTGAATTACATATATAGGACTAAGTAAGTCGGCGGGGAAATTTATAACTATGTAACGCAACCACTCTTTAGGTATGAGCAACCTTCAGGAGATTACAACAAATGATAATGCTGAATTCGTAATAACGCTCGTTCCGACGCTCGTTCCGACGCTCGTTCCTCGCTAACGCTACGCTATCGCTAACGCTACGCTATCGCTAACGCTGCGCGATCACTAACGCTACGCTAACGTAATTCGGGTTGAAATTGGGTTTCCAGCTTGGAATCTGTAGCTTTCTTTTTTCCAATTGGTATTACTACCGCCAGAGAAATCATTTGAGTGAGCGGCTGGTAATACTTGCAATATTCCTTGAGTCATGTCTTATCACTCTAGCTATTAGTCAGAAAAAACAATGACTAATGGGCAGCGAAAACTGACCAAAACTTAAATATGTTCTGGATACAGACTCTTTTTGCTGTAGAACGAGCACCTCCAACAACGTTCTACATAAGGTTACTGCTGTAACTTGACAGCAAGTACCTCTGGTAGGCACTTTGTGCCAACACCTCATAAACCGACAGACTCACCAAACAAACAATTACAGGATCAATCATCATGTCCGACGAAAGAATTAGACAGATTGCTTTTTACGGTAAAGGCGGTATTGGTAAATCTACCACTTCCCAAAACACTCTTGCTGCTATGGCAGAAGTAGGTAAACGCATCTTGATTGTCGGATGTGACCCGAAAGCTGACTCCACTCGTTTGATTTTGCACTGTAAAGCTCAAACTACGGTGCTGCATTTAGCTGCTGAACGGGGCGCTGTGGAAGATATCGAACTCGAAGAAGTGGTAATCACTGGTTTCCGGGATATCAGATGTGTAGAATCTGGTGGCCCAGAACCTGGTGTAGGTTGCGCCGGTCGGGGTATCATTACCGCCATTAACTTCCTTGAAGAAAACGGCGCTTACTCAGACGTAGATTTCGTATCCTACGACGTATTGGGCGACGTTGTATGCGGTGGTTTTGCTATGCCAATTCGTGAAGGTAAAGCCCAAGAAATCTACATCGTTACTTCTGGTGAAATGATGGCGATGTTTGCAGCTAACAACATCGCTCGTGGGGTTCTCAAATATGCTCACACTGGTGGGGTACGTTTAGGGGGGCTGATTTGTAACAGCCGGAAAACTGACCGGGAAGACGAACTGATTAGCACCCTAGCAGCCAGATTAAGTACCCAGATGATTCACTTCGTCCCCCGTGACAATATCGTGCAACACGCCGAATTGCGTCGGATGACAGTGAACGAGTACGCGCCTGACAGCAAGCAAGCTCATGAATACCGTACACTAGCAGACAAGATTATCAACAATACAAATCTCGCCGTTCCCACACCCATCGAAATGGATGAGTTAGAAGATTTGTTGATTGAATTCGGTATCCTTGAAAGTGAAGAAAATGCTGCGAAACTAATTAGCCAAGCAGATGCTGCTAAGAAGCAAGAAGACGCTGAAGGTGAAGCATTAGAAGCACTGAAAAAAGGAAATGTAGAAATAGTTTCCGGTAGCGAGAAGAAGTAAGGTTCTTGTTCAGACTCCGATGCTAAATGCAGAGTAAATATTAGGTGGGCTATTTTGGCCCACCCTCTGACCAATCCTTTAAAATGGAGGTAGTGGAATAGCCAATCTTAACTCTCTGCATTTGAATCACTGTGTTAACACTAATCTACCAAGGTGTACACGGCAACATTAATACTTTAATAGTCTGTTCGTGTTTTTGTTTTCTCCTTCTCTAACCTAGTTGGTGTTTATGTTTTAGGGGATGGGAAACTATTTTTCTCATTCCCTTTTATTCCATGCTTTAGATACACGGTTAATAAATGAAAATCCGATGAAAGCCTTTTGGAATTCTCTTAACACCTAATAACTTCTACCTATTGTCACCAAAAAAATGAATCCCACCCCAGAAAAAATCAACGATTCACTCAGTGACTCCAATTCTGAAAATGCTCGTCAGCAGCAGAAACTGCATAAAAAAAAGTCCTCCACACAATTACCCCAACCTGGAACTACTCAAGGGAGTTGTGCTTTTGATAGTGCAATGATTACCCTAGTACCAATTACCGATGCTGCTCATGTAGTTCACGGACCAAGTGGCTGTGCTGCCAGTATTTGGGGAACTTACAGCAGTCTTTCTTCTGGTTCGATGCTGTACAAAATACGTTTTACCAGCGACATAGATGAGAACGATATCATCTTCGGTGGAGCCAAAAAGCTGTACAAAGGCATTTTAGAATTACAAAGACGCTACAAACCTGCGGCAGTATTTGTTTACTCCACTTGCATCACAGCCTTGATTGGGGATGACATAGAGGGAGTTTGCAAAGATGCCACTGAAAAAACAGGAATACCCACTATCCCTGTACATTGCCCTGGATTTATTGGTAGCCAAAATTTGGGCAATCGCGTTGCTGGTGAAGCGTTGCTAGAACACGTTATTGGAACAACTGAACCAGATACTAGTACACCCTATGACATCAACTTGATTGGTGAATATAACATCACAGGTGCAATATGGAATGTTCTACCGTTATTGGAGAAATTAGGTATTAGAGTTTTGGCAAAAATTACAGGCGATGCTGTCTACAAAGAAGTTTGCTATGCCCATCGCGCCAAACTTAACGTGCTACTCTCCTCCAAAGCACTAATCAACATGGCAAAAAGCATGGAGAAAAAATATGGCATTCCCTATATTGAAGAGTCTATTTATGGCATAGAGCAAATCAATCAGTGTTTAAGGAATATTGCCGCAAAGTTGGGTAATCCTGATTTGCAAGAACGTACAGAAAAGCTAATTGTAGAAGAAACTGCTGAAATAGATGAAAAACTCGCTCTGTATATCACTCGATTACAAGGTAAGCGCGTTATCCTTTATACTGGAAGTTTTAAGAGTTGGTTGATTATCTTTGCTGCTAAGAAATTGGAGATGGAAGTTATTGCTATTAGTACTAAGAATAATACTGAGGAGGATAAAATTAGAATCAAAAGTTTGCTGGGTCAAGATGGCATAATTTTAGAACAAAATACTCCTCAAGAGATCCTCCAGATAATTAACGAAAATCAAGCTGATATGTTAATTGCTGATAAATGTTATCAAGACACTTCTCTCACAGCTAGGATTCCATTTCTAGATATTAATACTGAACGCAACCATCCCTATGCAGGCTATATAGGAATCTTAGAGGTAGCACGAGAACTGTATGCCGCTTTTTACAACCCTGTGTGGGAGCAAGTATACCAGCCAGCCCCGTGGTCAGAGGATGGGGGAGATGGGGGAGCAGGGGGAGATGAGGGAGCAGGGGGAGATAGGGGAAATGGGGGAGTAACAGTAATATCTTCCTCATCCCCCTCATCCCCCTCATCCCCCTTATCTTCTCAACAGGAGGACATTTGATGGCGATTATTAGCGTTACGAGTACATCTGTTGCAGTTAATCCCCTGAAGCAAAGCCAAACTGTGGGTGCAGTTTTAGCTTTTTTGGGGGTGAAGGGAATGATGCCTTTATTACACGGTTCTCAAGGCTGTACTGCTTTGACTAAGGCGGTATTAGTACAACATTTCCGTCAGGCGATTCCTCTTTCCAGTACAGCGATGACAGAAGTTGCAACTATTTTGGGTGGCGAAGAAAGAGTAGAACAAGCAATCTTGACTTTGGTGCAAAGATCCAAACCAGAAATTATCGGTCTTTGTAGCACTGGACTTGTGGAAACCAGAGGTGATGATATGGGGCGCTTTGTCAAGGAGATTCGCCACCGTCACCCAGAACTGGATTATTTACCAATTGTGCTTGTCTCTACACCAGATTTCAAAGGTACATTACAGGATGGCTTTGCTGGTGCAGTTGAGAGTATAGTCAGGGAAATCCCCCAAAAAAGCTCCAACCAAGACGCTTGTCCCACACAAATCACTATTTTGGCGAGTTCTGCCTTCACACCAGGGGATGTACAGGAAATTAAAGAGATTGTTACCTCTTTTGGACTTGTACCTATTGTTGTACCTGACCTTTCTGGCGTACTAGATGGTTCTATAGAAGATTCCTCTAGTGCCATTACAGCTAATGGCACTACTTTGTCACAGTTGCGCTCAATTGGCAGTTCTGTATTCACTTTGGCACTAGGCGAGAGTATGCGGGCTGGGGCACAAATTTTGGAGCAGAGATTCAATATACCTTACGAGGTATTTGGTGAACTGACGGGACTAGCAGCAGTAGATAAATTCTTGCAAGCTTTGGCGGATATCAGTGGTGTTAGCGTACCACAGAAATACCGCCGTCAGCGCCGTCAGTTACAACATGTGATGTTGGAGAATCACTTTTACTTTGGTTGCAAGCGAGTTTCTTTAGCGCTGGAACCAGATTTACTTTGGTCAACAGTTGCTTTTTTGCGATCGCTAGGAGTGCAGATTCACTCAGCAGTGACAACAACACGCTTTCCTCTGCTCGAAAAACTTCCGATTCCTAGCGTCACTATCGGTGATTTGGAAGATTTTGAGCAATTGGCGGTTGGATCTGATTTGCTAATTACCAACTCTCATGGAGTTGCGATCGCCCAACGCTTAAATATTCCTCTCTATCGTCAAGGGATTCCCATTTTTGACCGCTTAGATCATGGTCAGTTCACCAAGGTTGGTTACCGAGGCACTATGCAGCTTTTATTTGATATTGGTAACCTGTTTTTAGAGCAGGAAATAAAGGTTAAGCATTAAAAACAACCAACTCTAAATATTTATCAGCGAATTCAGACCTACATTGAACAAATATCGAAGCTGTTTGACTACAATACATTCCTAGTTATTACTTATGGAAATCAGGCACGAGTCGGTACATTAACCTCAGACTGGCAGGAGTTTTTGCCCTGGCGCACCATTGATGGTGAGGCAGTTGCCGTGGTGAGGCAGTCCGATCTTGGGGGTTTCCCCCAGGAGGAACTGCCGAAAGGGTTCTCCGGCATAAGCAAACTGCCGTTAGCGTCAGCGGTAGCGTTCGCGCAGCGTCTCGTAGAGAGGAACGAGCGTCACCCGGAGGGGGAAGATTTTCCTGCCAAGGGCGTAACTGAACTAGAGGTGCTGATTCAAGGCATTTTTGACAAACGGCGTTTCCTAGAGCAAGTATTGCACTTGATAGTGTTTGAGGAGAACGGAACCAGCATTAGTAAAAAATTGCTTCGCCGACCTTTTTGTACTACACAGTACCCCAAAAAATCTTCGTGCCAAGCCTGGTAAGTGCTGAGTTATCAATAATTAGTAGAAAAGCTAAATCACAATTCAATATTCCCAATTGCTACTTTCAGCATGAAAGTTATAACTATGAACACAAGTTGGTATGAACAAGAGCTAGTCAAAGAATTCAAAACGGTTATTGCTCATTCTTTTCCACAAGTCGAGGAATTGCTAAAACACTGTCATGTTAAACTCATCGAGTCTTATTGGGGAAGACCTCGTGTTCACTTTCTACCATACTTCACAATTTATTGCCCTGACAATCTGATTGCTGCTGTCAAAGCCCAGATATCTATACTCACAGAAGTAGCAGAATATGCAGGATTAGTTGAGGTTGTCTGCCTAAATGCTACACATCTGCTGCGAGATCCGATGTCGAAGGTAAAGCAGACAGATCCGCGTTTGTGGTTAGAACTGCAATGGCTTCCAACACAAGAACAAGAACACTTGCTATGATTTCCCGACTTTGAGTGCAACTACAAAAGTGCTTTTTGCGCCATCTTTGAATAGATGGCGTGATTAAAACATGCAGAAACATTGTATTTTTTGACTAATAATTCCCAATCCCTAGTTATTTACTATGAATAAATCCCCCCTTCCCGCAGATGATTTGCCTCCAACTGGAGCGCCTATACTTAATGAGTTATTCTACAGGCAATTAGAAGAAGCTACTTGCAGGCGATTTTATCAAGCCTGCGGCCCAATTATGCGAGTTTTACTATCAAATTGTCACTGGTATTTCAAGATAAATACTAGTCCTCTGATGTTACTCATTATCTGTTATGACATAGAAAGTTATCTGCATATAGTCGATGCTATTCCCCAGTTCATCAAAAAGCTGAAGCAGTTTTCCAATAAAGCCAAAATTCACCTTTTTTCACCAGATTATAAAGGAGAATCTTGGGAAATCGAGATTGAAGAAACATCAGATGATGAAGCCTAGTCAAAATCCCAGCATCCAGTAAGCAGCCCAAATGCCAAGGAAGAAGGTAATAAATGTTGCAAGAAATGAAGTTTTAAGTGATATCCAGAGGGGCGATAAATCCAGTGGCATAGTTTTGTGGATAAGAACAGTGTTTATTAGGGCTGGTTTGAGTAGTGCGTTGAATCATCAACCAGCCTTGTCAAAATAATTCGTAATTGCAATCAGTGAGAACTTGAACTCTTCACTGATTGAAGATTGCTAAATTAAAAATTTAGTGGGGGCTTGCTTGTACCCGCTCTTTAATTACGAATTACGAATTAGTAATTATTTGGTTAACTACCAGCTACCGAAAATCCCTGTTTTTCAAACACAGTTTTGGCTTGATTGCCCGATAAAAATTCTACAAAATCCTTAGCGGCATCGACATTTTTACTGCTTTTAAGAACCGCGATCGGATAGACGACGGGAGAATGGGTTTTTTCAGATGCAGTTGCTACAATTTTGACTTTTGAATTACTGAGATATTTGTGATAACAACTTTTAAATCAACTTAAATAGGCCTTTATCACCACAAAAGTTGGATAATTACAGAAGTAATTTTTTAAAAAATACCAACTAAATAGGCTAAATGTTCTAAAATATATTTTCTATATCAAGAGATACTAAAAAATTTCATTGAGCATTCAACTCAGGACAAAGAGCAAACTGGCAGCGATGGATCGGTTCTGGTCAAAGAGCAGGGATGATTGAATAAAGGACTATCACGACATTTCCGCAGAGGGAGCAGCACCACATTCGCGTCACCGAACAGCCCGTCGTAGACATCGCTATATTTGCACATAGCTCCCTTAATGGTGTCTGGAATAAATACCAACTTTACAGGTAATAAAATCAGAAAGTGTATAGACAACTACAATAATTGCTACCAACTAGGTGGTAAATTTTACGACCAACTAGGTGGTAAATTTTACGACTGATAAAGAGGTAAAAAGCGATGAACTTAACACCCAGTGAGTTAGAACGCTATCACCGCCAAATGATGCTTCCCAATTTTGGAGAGACAGCACAAAAGCGCTTGAAGTCCGCAACGGTTTTGGTTACAGGTGTAGGGGGATTAGGCGGTACATCAGCGCTTTATTTGGCAGTAGCGGGTGTTGGGCGGCTAATCCTAGTTCGGGGTGGTGACTTACGGCTAGATGATCTGAATCGTCAGGTTCTGATGACAAATGATTGGGTAGGTAAGCCAAGAGTATTCAAAGCTAGAGAAACACTGCAAGCTATTAATCCTGATATTCAGGTGGAAGCAGTTCATGATTACGTTACAAAAGAGAATGTAGACTCTTTAGTGCAATCTGCTGATATAGCTGTTGATTGCGCCCACAATTTCACAGAGCGAAACTTGCTCAATCAGGCTTGCGTGCGCTGGCAAAAACCAATGGTGGAAGCTGCAATGGACGGAATGGAAGCTTACCTGACGACGATTATTCCTGGTGTCACTCCTTGTTTATCATGTTTGTTCCCAGAAAAGCCAGATTGGGATCAGCGTGGGTTCTCGGTTATCGGTGCTGTTTCTGGGACACTAGCTTGTCTTAGTGCATTAGAGGTAATAAAGCTGATTACTAAGTTTAGTCAACCCTTATTGTCACAACTGCTGACAATCGACTTGAT
>NZ_JAIVFR010001020.1 GCF_020829685.1 Nostoc sp. CHAB 5715
AATATTGGTTTAAAACCTTGCCCCTTGTGGGCAAAAAAAATTAAAATATTATTCCTAATTAAAACTCTATCCCTTTATGGGTAGAGTATTCTGAATTCTGAATTCTGTATTCTGACTCCTGTTTTATTGCCACCAATATTAAACACGATTAGATCGCCTACAAGATCGGCACTAGGAAAAACCGAGCGTAATTCGTCAAAAGTCTGAAACTTCGCCGAGTTCATGAGTTTAAACCAACGAATCAGCGCAGTTTCACTATCAAGATACTTTTCCCCAAATTGACGCAATACTTTACGAGAAATAACGTGCATGATTCGCTGGATTCATGAGGCTATTATAGCGAATCTCGTCATAGTGCGATCGCCTGTCTAATTAGTTCAACCCTTAGCTTAATACCTACCCCTATTCCCATGATTGAAATTCATCAATGGCGCTACGAATTAAGGATGTTATTTGAGCGCGGCGGGTTTCAAAGTTGGCGGCGATATAAATCAGTAAGATGCCAACTAGCAAGCCAACAACCCATTTTAAAAAGGAGTATTGCAAGCTGAAAATTACTGATTGATAGATTGTAGTAATTAAAAAAGTGGCTGTACCAATGTAGAGAAAAGCCCGCACTCTCAAAGCTAATCCGGCAAATATGGCGATGAGGCTGAAAATACCCGGTATCCAAGCTGCATTTTGATGAAATAAAATTGCCCACCCACAAATTAAACCACTACCTAACACTCTCAGAAGATGACGAGATGTTTTGTACTCTGGTAGCTTTAGTTGGGTATCTACTTGAGCAATATAAAGCAGTGATAATCCAATTGGCGTTACATACCATAAAACATCAGTTAGGCGTAATTCATAAAACCAACGGTAAAGTGCCCAATCAATTAACGCCACACTAACATAAGTAAAACGGATGTTTTCACCCACCTTTGCCAGGAAGATGTAAAATCCAGCTGCAAGTAACAAGGTAATGGGGTAAGTTTGCAGTCTAGTTTCCCATAAAATTATCAGTGGTATAATGTAGGCGGCTTGCTGCCAAGGTCTTTTAGACCAACCCCAATTCTCCCAAGGCAAGATGTACAGAAAATAGGCCACCACACAGGCGATCGCACCGTTCCAAGGAACTAACGGCCCAGCCCAAAACCGTCCCACTGCTGTCTCGCGCCAATAAACCCTCATCCCGGCTACCTCTAATAAACCAAGGTAAACCCACATCTCGGCTATTGTGATTCCTGCAAAGATGCTGGGGGAAGTGCGCGAATTTCGTCCTTGAAAGATGGCATAACGAATTAAAAATATCCCCGTTCCCAATCCCACCAAACGGTTAACTCCAATGGGAAGAGGAATGGCAGCCATTAATAAACAGCTACTCCAAGCCCAATGAATATGGGCAATTCCTTTTAGTTCTTGAGGAGTCAGGCGTAAGTAGCTGACTAGCCTTGGCGACAGGATGCGGTAAGCATACATAATACTTGCACCAAGGGCAGACATGGCAATCAATCCATCACCTAATGCTTCTGTTGAAGCTTGTAACATTTGATAGAACAAAAGTTCATAGGCAGAAATGGATACGCCAATGATTACTAAGTACAGCAGGGGTTTAAAGTTCTCGCGCCGTCGCCCTACGCCAATGATAATTAAAGCTACACCCAAAGAATACAAACCAGTCCACTCGGTGAAGGTGTCCAAACGCAGCAATACACTGAATGCACCATAAATTAATGGTAAAATGTGAAAACTACTTGGAAGCCTTTCTAACTGATGTCGTCGTCGCCACCACTCGCCGACAAGTTGAGTGATTAAACCCAAGGCGATATTTGCGATCGCTATCCTAACAGTTGAACGTTCCCCAAATCCCAACACTTGGGCAGTCAACAATTCCAAAGACCAACCGATGCCATAAAATGCCCAATTTGTCGGTTCTCGCCAACTGCGATAAACAATGGCTACCAAGGTGATTGCAGTGGCAGCTAAGTACAAAAATCCAGAAGTAATAAACCCGGAGTAAATCAGTATTGAGTGTAGCGTTAAACCAAACAACTCAAAACCACACAATGCGATCGCCCATTTATCACTGGCGGCTGCATATATAATTGCTAATTCGTTACCGCGTCGGTTCAAAACTGTGGTCACTGAGTTTACGGTGAGCGACTTGTACTGACTTGTACTGAGCGTAGTCGAAGTAGCGTAGTCGAAGTAAGTCGAACTGCGGCGCAAAAGTGTCCGTGCTAACCATAAAATTAGGATTGCGATCGCTCCTACGACAAACCAACCTCCTAGCGCGAGGCGAGGTAAGCCAGGTACGCCTACCCATAAAAGTGCCACAATGAAACTCAGAAGAAATCCTTCTGTAATTACCGCAGATATTTGGTTTCGCAAATAGCGCGTATTTGCGAACATCAATCCTGTACCCACGGCTAAACCGATTAATCTGGTTTCTGCTAGCTGTAAAGTCAGTAACTGGGCAACTCCTACAGCCAATACACTCAAGTAACGGCTAGTAAGGCGACGCTCTATAATTGTGGCATTGGC
>NZ_JAIVFR010001021.1 GCF_020829685.1 Nostoc sp. CHAB 5715
AGAAAAATTTTGGATTAACGATCTAAATAAACCTATGGTTGATCTACTGGAGTTAATTGTAGAGGAACCAGATGAAATAGCAAATGCTTATGCCGATATATGGAATGAGCAGCATAATGATTCTGTAGAACACTTTTATCAAACCAGAGAAAGATTCAATAAAACTAATAATCCAAAGCTTTTTCTATACTTATTAGCTCGATGTGTAAAAGGCGCTGTACGGTATAACTCTGAAGGATTCTTTAATCAAAGCCCTGATAAAAGGCGAAAGGGAACTCAACCTGAGAAGATGAGGAAAAATATAGAAGGAGTTTCTAGGCTTCTTAAGGGAAAGTGTATATTTACATACTTAGATTATAAAGATGTTCTGGCTGAAGTTAGAAATAGTGATTTTGTTTATATAGACCCACCATATCAAGGTGTATGCGGTAATCGAGATTCAAGATATTATTCTGGAATTAATTTTGATGATTTTGTTCTAGCTCTCAGAGAGTTGAATAAAAAGGAAATAGCGTTCGCAGTTAGTTATGATGGCAAACGAGGAAATAAAACCTTCGGGAAGGAATTACCTGAAGAATTAGGACTAAAAAAAATAGAACTTGAAGTTGGACGCTCGTCTCAAGCAACATTATTAGGTAGACAAGAAGTTACAGTAGAGTCTTTGTATTTATCATCAAGTTTATCAGGCGATCGCAATTTAGATTTGGAGAGCTATATTAGCAAAGCACATAAACAGATTACTCTTCTAGAACGACATGGACAGTTCTCAACAGTACCCTCTCTTACCCGATGATTTCATCCAATTTTGTCAGTCAGTAACCGCTAAAAGGCCAAAAGCTGTTATTGATCATATCTTGCAGTATGGTTTTGTAACAACAGAAGAATTGAAACAAAGGTACGGCTACAATCATCCTCCTAGAGCAGCTAGAGACGTTCGAGAACATGGAATTCCTCTAGAAACATTTCGCGTTACAGGAACTGATGGGAGGAGAATAGCTGCTTATAGATTTGGAGATACAAGTAAGGCTAGATTTTCCAGGCTATCCGGTAGAACAGGCTTTTCCAAACAGTTAAAAAATGAATTGATCAAGAAATATGGCTGTAAGTGCTTCATCTACTTGGAAGAAGTTGATAAGCACGAATTGCAAATAGATCACCGCGTTCCTTTTGAAGTTGACGGAGAGCCAGAACTAGAGTCTGAAAGCTTTATGTTACTTTGTGGTTCAATAGCCTTTCGTAAACATCGCGATCGCTGTGTTTGTATAATTGAAAAGTTCATGAAACTGTGCTTTAATAATGTAAACAAGAGGAAATTAATATGCATCGGGAACAACTCGCTAAATGGCTGCTTGGAACTGCTGCACTTTCAACAATTATTATTCCCATCGGTGTAGATGCAGTCTTGCTGGCAAAAGGTCATATGAATAATCCGGCGTGGCTACCTCACGCAAAGTTACATTGCGCCATGTCGTTTTTTGCTGCTGTCTCCTTGGGAAGCGCCGCATTAGCAATTTTAAAGGTTCGTCCGGTGAGCGATCGCTTTTCGATGGGTCTTGCTGCATTTCTCGGCTCTGCGTTCTGGATTGGACTAATCGCTTCTGGATTCTGGCCTGGAACTTCCTACGGATTTCTTAATGATCCGGTTCTTGGCAATACTCCTGAGCCAGAGTTAGGCCCAATTACAATCTATCCGAATGTTGCTATTGGTGCGATCGCAATTGCGATCGCACTAGCAGGTTATTGGTTAACAAGTCAGACAAAGCCTATTAACCAACATCGGTAATAAATAGTCTGATATAGCGGTTCTCGGTTGAGTGAGGTACTCTAACCCCACCCCCAACCCCCTCCCCGCAAGCGAGGAGGGGGCTATGATGTACCTCATGTGATTAGGAAACGCTATAATACATTAAAGAAGTCGGAAGTACAGTTTTGTAACGGGGAAGAGCAACTTCTTCGGGAAATTGAGCAAGCACCAGAGGAACTGATTGAAGCAATTTTGTACCTTTTGCGGTTTGTAAAGGCGCAACCTAGCTTTCAAGGTTCTAATCAAGATAGTATTCAGGAAGCGGATAGCACTCAAGTAATTGCTCCTCCTCTTGAAGCTGATAACTCCCTGCTAAATCTCTTCAACGAGTTCGAGCAATTTGCTCAGAGTATTCCTCCTGAAGAACTTGTTAACTTGCACGTGGGTAAAATAGAAGTAATTTCCTTTTGTTAAAAACGTCATATACTCATTCTGTGCAAAACTATGGCGTACAGCGATTTTACTCTAGAAAAAGCTGCGGCTGTTTTGGGAATCACCACCCAAGAAGCAGATTTGTTTCCCAGGCTTGTACCTCTTTCTATTCCTTCGTGGTTAAATGAAACTTTAGGAAAGCGAACCCAATTAGCTCTGATTAGTGAAAAGGCTCGGAGCGAATTTATTATTGTACCGATTTTACTAGCCTGCCGCGATCTCAGCCAAGATAGCTTGGCTATTTTCTCTGGACAAAGACTTGACGTTGATCCTGCACAGAATGAGTATATGAC
>NZ_JAIVFR010001022.1 GCF_020829685.1 Nostoc sp. CHAB 5715
AATCCGCTTTGATTTTTGAAATTATTTGCGTAGGCGGGGAGTAGGGAATAGGGAGTAGGGAGTAGGGAATCAGGCTTTTCGAGGTGTACGGTGTTTATTCAAAAATCAAATAGGAATCCTATATCATCACTCTTATGGAGATAGTTGTATTTGCTAGAAATAATAATTATCCTTTTTTTAACCAACACACAGTAGGGACGGGCTACTTTAGCCTCCTACGAATAGACAATTATTATCAATAAGTTTTATCTATAATTTGAAATCAAAAACAATGTAATTTTGTGTTCAAAGTCATCGAAATTTGATGATTAAAAAGTTATTTTTGAATATAAACGAATAAAAGATTAGGATAATATGATGATTAATGCACAAACAGATTGAAAGGCAAAATTGCCGAAGGATTATTCATGGCACAGCTAACAGGTTTGACATTTGGCGGTAAGGCTTGGACACCAAAATTCGCTCAAGAAATTGACAAGGACAAATGTATCGGTTGTGGCAGATGCATTAAAGTATGCGGTTACAATGTGCTGGGTTTGAAGGCGCTCAATGAAGAAGGGGAATTTGTAGAAGATGAAGATGATGATGAAATTGAACGGAAAGTAATGGCAGTTACTTCTCCAGAGAACTGTATTGGTTGTGAAGCTTGTTCACGGATTTGTCCCAAGAATTGCTACACGCATGTTGCATTAAACAACTAAGGTTTTTGAAGTTAGTCAAAATTGTTGTTAATTCAAGGAGGCACTGTTTGTATAAAGCGTAAATGCGCTAGGCAAGGTAACTTGAGGGGAATAGGAAATATTTACTGTAACTAATAAAAAGTTCACAGTAAACAAATCCGTAAATCGTAAAATGTCAGTTATTAACAAATTTAAACTTGCTGCTAATATAGCCTAATCAATATTAGGTCTAACAGTGCCCTCTTGGAACAACTAGCTTTTCTGAGAGCAGGGGCTACCTTTTTCATAGGAGTTGAAATATAATTTGTAAGTTTCTGGGGGAAAGATATGGAAAAAATCTGGAAGTTTCCCCCATTTTTTATGGCTGCACGTTAGAAAGTTAATAAGTGAAAAGGGAATGGGGAATGGGGAATGGGGGAGATGAGGGAGATGGGGGAGATGGGGGAGAAATAACTAATGCCCAATGCCCAGTGCCCAATGCCCAATTTCCAGAAAATAACACTTCTAAAGACTGTTTACACAGGTAGCATGTATGCAACAAGTTCCTGTTTCACTATGGACTCTGGTTGCTGGGATAGTAGTTACAGCAATCAGCATTTGGATTGGTCAGAATCACACTCTGATGCCGGTGCAAGCATCGTTACAAGCACCTTTGGTAGACGGTTTTTTCAGCGTCATGTTTACCATTGCGATCGCACTCTTCTTGGTGGTAGAAGGAACAATTGTAATGTTTTTGATTCAGTTTCGTCGTCGTCGCGGTGACGATACCGATGGCGTGCGGGTGGAAGGCAACGTTCCCTTAGAAATCTTTTGGACAGCAATTCCCACAGTGATTGTCCTCGGCTTGGGCATCTACAGTGTAGATGTTTTTAATCGAATGGGCGGCTTTGAGCCTGCGGGTCATCCTCATTCAGCAGGTCATGTTGCTCATATACCGGGGAGTGCTATTGCAGCCACATTAAGCGATACTAAAGCAACAACTGCCCCAGCAATACCCCCAACAATTGCCCCGACAATTGGCATTGGCGCGTCTCCTCAAACGCTAAACAAACCAGCTGACTTAGTTGTTGATGTCAAAGGCATACAGTACGCCTGGTTATTTAATTACCCTGATAGTGGCATTACCTCTGGGGAATTGCACATACCCGTTGGTGCTGATGTGCAACTTAACCTTTCAGCACAAGATGTAATTCACTCATTCTGGGTGCCAAACTTCCGCTTGAAGCAAGATGCACTTCCTGGTATCCCTACCGAACTACGATTTGTCGCCACCAAACCAGGTACATATCCGGTAGTTTGTGCTGAATTGTGCGGTGGTTATCACGGTTCAATGCGGACACAGGTAGTTGTCCACACACCAGAAGAATATGATAGCTGGCGGACAGAAAACCAAATTGCTCAACAGCAAAACTTAAATCAAGTCGTTGCAATTAATCCAGCCGACTTATCAACATCCGAGTTTCTCGCACCCCACACCCATGATATGGGAATTAGTGCAGCAACTCTAGAGTCATTGGTCATTGGTCATTAGTCATTGGTCATTGGTCATTGGTCATTAGTCATTAGTCATTGGTCATTAGTCATTGGTCATTAGTTATTAATAACTGACAAATGACAACGGAAAAATGACAAAGGACAAAGGACAAATGACAACGGACAAATGACAAATGACAACGGACAAACAACAAATGACAAAGGACAAAGGACAAAGGACAAAAATATGGCTACTAATACTACTGAAGTAAAAGCGATCGCTCGTTTTATCCGCATCTCGGCCTATAAAGTGCGTCGCGTACTCGATCAAATTCGGGGGCGATCGTACCGGGAAGCGTTAATCATCCTGGAA
>NZ_JAIVFR010001023.1 GCF_020829685.1 Nostoc sp. CHAB 5715
CACCATCTCTAACACTTTCCCATCGGCAGAGATTAGCTTTAACTACCTGGGACAGTTGACAGGGGACAGGGAACAGGCAGAAGATTTACCTTTTACCCTTTGTGATTCTTTCTCTAGTGGTATACCCCAAGATTCACAACAACATCGACGCTATCGCATTGAAATCAATGGTTTTGTACGGTCAGGGCAATTGCAATTTGAGTGGATATACAGCCGTCAGGAGTATCATAAAACAACTATTAATCAACTCGCTACTAACTTCTGCACTTACTTGCAAGAAATCATAACCCACTGTCAAATGCCTCAGAATGCAGGTTATACGCCCTCTGATTTTGAATTAGCAAACCTAGACCAACATACGTTAGACCAAGTGTTAGAGATGGTGAATTTTGAGCATCAATGATTCTAAAAAGTCAATCTTTCTCTCTGCGCCTGGGCGTGAAAATTTCATATTTAATATTCTAATACGCTTGGGTTAAGGCTAAAACTCTGTTATCAAAGTTAATTTTTTTACGAACCGCCAAGACGCAGAGGACGCAGAGAGAGGAAAGAGAGAGAAGAAATACTGGACTGTATTGATTTATATTCAGCAACACCGAATTTTGAGACAGAGGATAAGCAGTGAATACAATCTTAAGCCACCAAGCCATTGAAGATATTTATCCCCTGTCACCCATGCAGCAGGGTATGCTGTTCCATAGCCTTTATGCTCCAAATTCTGGTGCTTATGTCATCCAAGTGAGCTATGAATTGCATGGTAGTTTAAATATTTCGGCTTTTGAGCAAGCTTGGCAGGATTTAGTCAATCGCCACACCGTGTTACGAACAGCATTCGTTTGGGATAAGTTAGAAAAACCATTGCAAGTAGTCGGCAAACAAGTAAAATTTCCCATCACTCATCTTGACTGGCGCAATTATTCTACCACCGCCCAAGAACAGGAACTCGCAACACTACTACAAAAGGAGCGACAACAGGGATTTAGCTTATCGCAAGCGCCCCTAATGCACATCACCCTCATCCAATTTGCACCGACAGTATATCAATTTGTCTGGAGTTATCATCATCTGTTATTGGATGGTTGGTCAATGCCGATTTTGCTCCAGGAATTTCTGATGATTTACGGTGCATACAGCCAGGGACAAACACCGAAACTATCTAACCCACGTCCTTATCGAGACTACATCGCTTGGTTGCAGCAGCAAGATGTTTCCCAAGCCGAAACGTTTTGGAAACAGCATTTACACGGATTTACAACTCCCACCCGCTTGGGTATTGGACAAAGGAGCGAAAATCGACCTGATAATTTATCTAACCATTATACTGAGCAAAGCATTCACCTAACTTGTGAGCAAACGCAGCAACTATACAATTTCGCCAAACAACAGCAAATCACTCTCAACACTCTTGTACAGGCAGCTTTTGCTCTATTGTTAAGTCGTTACAGTGGGGAAAAGGATATCCTATTTGGTACTGTCTGTTCCGGTCGTCCAGGCACGCTAACAGGTGTTGAATCGATGGTGGGACTGTTTGTCAATACATTACCACTACGAGTATCAGTCTCACCACAGCAAAAATTATATTCTTGGTTGCAAAAAATTCAATTACAGCAAGTAGAAATACGGCAATACGAATATAGTAACTTGACTGATATTCAACGTTGCAGCGAAGTTCCCCGTTCTCTGCCACTATTTGAAATCTTGGTAGTGTTTGAAAATTATCCTGTGGAATCTGCCCTCAAACAATCCTTGGAAACAGTGCAAATTCGTAACATTCATGCCACAGAGCAAACAAATTATCCTTTAACACTGTATGCAGTGGCAGATTCTCAGCTTAGTTTAAGATTGTTATCTGATTGCGATCGCTACACCGAAGACAATATTACCCAATTATTGCAACAGCTAGAAACCCTATTATTAGGAATGCTGACTCAGGGTGATTGTCTTTTGGTACAACTGCCATTACTTTCCCAGATACAACAGCAGCAAATATTAGTTGACTGGAATGACACAGCTAGGGAAATCCCCAACCAATGTTTAGATGAATTGTTCGCGCAACAAGCAAAGCATTCACCCAATGCAACAGCAGTTGTGTTTGAAGAACAACGTCTAAGCTACGCCGAATTAAATGCCAAAGCCAATCAAATCGCCCATTATCTCCAAAAATTGGGAATTCAGCCAGAGGCACGGATCGGAGTTTATTTAGAGCGATCGCCACAATTACTTATAGCACTATTAGGTATCCTGAAAACCAAAGCCGCATACATTCCCCTCGATCCTAGCTATCCGGCTGAACGTCTGCGCTTTATGATTGAGGATGCTCAGATTGCGTTGCTGCTCAGTGAATCTAGCCTTGGGGGGGATGAGGGGGAGTTTACTTTCCTATCTTCCCCTGCTCCCCCATCTCCCCCTACTCCCCCATCTCCCCCTACTCCCTCATCTCCCCCTACTCCCTCATCTCCCCCTGCTCCCTCATCTCCCCCTGCTCCCTCATCTCCCCCTGCTCCCTCATCTCCCCCTGCTCCCTC
>NZ_JAIVFR010001024.1 GCF_020829685.1 Nostoc sp. CHAB 5715
AAATGCAAGTGGATGGGGGAGATGAGGGAGATGAGGGAGATGAGGGAGATGAGGGAGATGAGGGAGATGAGGGAGATGAGGGAGCAGGGGAGCAGAGGAGAAGTTGCAGTAAGTTTTTCCCCAATGCCCAATGCCCAATGCCCCATGCCCAATGCCCAATGCCCAATTCCCAATCCCCAATAACTTTACTTAGCGTAATCTAATCTGCTGGTCGTTGCAGGCGATAGTGCAAAAACACTTCTTGCTCAACTGCATGAACTTCTAGAAGTTGCAGCTTGGGAGCTAAATCGGGTAAAAATCCTTTCCCATCTACGGGTGTGGGTGCGGTGTTACCACCTAAAATCAACGGACAGACGGTTAGCCATAATTCATCAATTAAATCTAATCCCAGCAAGGAAGCGACTAATTCACCTCCACCCAAAACCGCCAAGCGTGTTATATGTAGAGTGGCTAGATGCTTTAAAGCTGCGGAAATGTCTATTTCTCGCGTTGGTGTTTCAAAAACCAGAATTTGCTCAAATTCTGGAGGGCATTCTTGGGCTTTGGTTCCCATTGAGGGAAGTGTCCTTAAACGTCCTTTCCATGAAAGCGATCCTGCTGTTGTCGTGAGTAGCCAGCGTCTAACTGGTTGCTTAAAAAATTTAATTTCCGGATTGAGGTTTGCAGAGTGTGTAGTCACTATATAAACTGGCTGCGGAGGCTTCCCTTCTTGCGCCCGAAGTTGCACTAGAGTTGGATCTGATATAGTAAGTGTTGTTCCGTAGGCCCGGAGAGTGCCAGCACCGAATAAAACCGCATCAGAGGCAGCGATTTGTTTTTCTAAGTGTGCTTTATCAAGCCTTGAGCCAAACCGAGCAGGCGATCGCCTAAAATCTCCTATTTTACCATCTGCACTCATTGCTAAAACAACTGTAGTGTGAGGACGATGTTGCAACATGAAATTGATTTGATAGTTTGAATATTTTTTTTGCTAGTGTGTAGATTCTCAAAAAAAATCCATGCCTGCAAGCTACCGTTTTACAACTTCACCACTGTATTTATATGCAACACAAAACGCTTCTAAATCTAGCATATCTTAATTTTGGTATACCACGTTTCTTTTTAAATTATAGCAATTTGTTAATTTTAAACATTGAAAATAAAATTCTCATAAGTTTAATAAAATGTCTCATCTAGCTCATCTAATTACATATCTTTGCTGTTGTGGTTTGCAGATGCAAAGTGAGACACTCGATGATTAATCACCGCCAATCTTCTTTTCGTCGAATTTTAGTAACGAGAATACTGCTTCTTTTCGTTCCAGTTTTACTTATAGGCGAGATTGTTGCCTTGAATAAGGCACGTTCTAGTATATTGGGAACTGCACGTCAAAATTTAACAGAAAGCGCTATCAGTAAAGGGGAGAGAATTGGAGATGCGATCGCTATCTTAAGAGCTACTTTGCTGAGTGTAAGTAAAACAACGGTTATTCCGTCGGATACGCCTATACAAGAGCAAGAAATTCTCACGCAGTTAAAGCAACAACTTCCAGCCAGTATTGAATGCATCCAATTAACGAATCTGTTAAGCCAGAAAATAGTTGCTAGTAGCTGTGGGGATCAAGCAATAGAAGAATTGACATTACCTGTGCCTAGGGACGAAATTGATGTCAAAGCAATCTTTCCGCTAAAGGCAGGAATAACTGGAAAAAGAAACACACAAAATCAATTGCAAGTAGTGTTATCTGCACCAGTCTCCGATAGCAGAAAAAATTTGGTTTACAGCTTAAGTATTCAGTCTGCATTGTACCAACAAACCAGAAATCCGCCGGGATCGCTCATAGGCCCTATGGTAGTGATTGCTGAAGATGGCACAATTTTGGCACACCCATTCACAGACTGGGTGGGAACTAATATTAATCAGCACCCAAATGCTTCCCAACTCAAGAGCATAATTAAAAATGCAATTGCGGGGCAAAACAATTCGATAAATTTGTCTTTTACACAGGGAAAAGAATTAATAGCTGGTTATACGGCTATTGCAAATCCACTCACCCAACAGCAGCAAAAATGGATAGTCTTAGCTGTTACTAGTGTCGAAAATGCCCTTTTTGGTTTAGAGGAAATCAAACTAATTCTCATTGTTTTAACAGTTGGTTTGATTGGTGCAAGTTTGTTAGCATCTTTATATCTTGCTCCTTACTTGGCGCGTCCTGTAGAAGAATTGCGAGACTACGCTCTAAATATTCACTCTCACCACGCCGCACAACCAGTTCCGCACAATTTTAAAATCCGGGAATTCAATCAACTGGCCCAAGCATTAGACCAAATGGTAGAACGGCTCAAAGCTGGGTCAGAAGAACTAGAAATAGCTTGGAAAGAAGCAAAAAGCGCTAACCAGATTAAAAGCCAGTTTTTGGCTACGACTTCCCATGAATTGAGAAACCCATTACATACTATTATTTACTGTGACATCGCTCCCTTTACATACGCCAATCAAATTCTGAGTTTTTTGAAGACGAGTAATTAAATCTGGTTGTTTGGCTTTAAAATCACGGTAGATATCCAAGCCGATCGCACGGGGTTG
>NZ_JAIVFR010001025.1 GCF_020829685.1 Nostoc sp. CHAB 5715
CGAAGAAGACGAGAAACTAGGTCGTTCTCGGGGTGGTTTCAGTACTAAAATACACATTCGGTGTGAGGGCAAAGGTAAACCCATAACTTTTATTCTCAGTCCAGGTCAAAGAAACGAGTCAATTTTTTTAGAACAATTGATGTCACAAGGAGCAGTCAAGCGTTCTGGACGTGGTCGTCCGCGTTTACGCCCTTTACGATTAGTTGGAGACAAAGGTTACACTGGTCGGAGAATACGTAATTACTTGCGCCGACGTGGTATCCGTCTGACCATACCACGTTTATCCAATGAACCGCGTCGAGGACCTTTTAATCGTGAAATCTACCGTAAAGCTCGCCGGGTAGATACTCTACCCGGCAGACTTTACGTCAACGCAACGTTGTAGAGCGAGCTATTAATCGGCTCAAACAGTTTCGCCGCATCGCCACCCGCTACGAAAAACTTGCAGTAAATTATACAGCTATGATTACGATCGCCTCCATTTTGTTGTGGTTATAGTTTGAAAACACGCCCTAGTCACAGCATCCATACTCTCAACCAACTACGGGTAAATATTCTTACATACAAAAAGGCGTTAGCGTTGATGTATCGTATCCGTAAATACCCAGAGGACGGCTTCTCAAAGGGTAAAGTAGATTAGGATATACCAGGCTTGCCAGACCCCAGACTGCACTTCCAACTGAGCATCTCTAAAATTTTCACAAAGTTATCAGGGATACAGCAATTACCAACTTAAATAAAGTTGTGCAATTCGTTGATTAGTAGATCATCATGAGTTTATACCTCAAAGCACTTGACCATCTCCACACAAAATCCTTACGATGCAAGTATTTTGGACTGACGAACATGGAGATTATCCAATCACATCGCTTTAAAATTGGATGTGAGCAAGCAACAAGTCCACATAATATCCCTTATGTTCACTCATATCATGGGATTGCTATGGATCATACTGCTGATGATATCAATTCACCTGTCCCAGTAGTTTTTCGCTCTTCTAGGAAAGAATGGGCAATTAAATTGATGATTTCAACTCTTTCTACAGCAGAGGCAGCAGATACAAGCTTTTGGAGGCTTACACCTGGCTTTGCCCCAAGCAGCTGAGACAAATACCACTCCCGTGCTTCTATAGGAACAGCCCCTAATAATGCTAGAAACTTTCTAGTTCCCAAATCAGCCTTTCCCTTACGAAATCTGGAAATTAGCACCTCTGAAACTCCAGCTTGCTTGGCTACAACCTTTGCCGAAAGGTTGTATCTATCGAACATTTCGTCAAATAGTTGCTGGTAAAGAGAAGTTTCCTCTGTTACAAAATTTTGCATTGCTAGCTAATTATAGGATTAGTTAGTTGATATAGTATGCGATATTTAGAGAGAACTCTATTAGGATTTTTGAAGATATGGATAATTCAATGATAACAAGGGACTTACTCTTTTCAAATTAAGCCAACAGCAGTTCTGACTGAAAACATAGGATCAGCTTTTCTTCAGTAGAGCAGAACTTCGGCTAATACTTGCTTTGGCGACACTTTTGAGGGCGCAAGTTAAGAGAATTTCGGCATACATCAAGTAACGCCTGAAGTTGCTAATCGCTTTGCTCTCTATTGCTGTGTGTCAAATGGCTGGTATTTAAAAAGTTAGCCCTTGTCTGGGGGGACAGGGGCTGGAAATTTTTCTTGCTTATTAAGGTGATTATGACACAGAACAGTTCAAAAATTCAAGGTAAGTTTTACCCACTCCAGCACGAGGAATGGCTGAAAGCCTGCCGAGAATTAACGCCAGCACAGAGAGATGTGCTGTACTACATTCGCACTCTCGACCCTTATGGCGACGGGGTTGAGTTGTCTGTTTCCGGGATAGCTAGGCAACTATCAACAGAGAATAAAGAAGTACATCGCTCTACAGTTAGCCGCGCTCTTAAAGCCTTAGATGACAAGGGATTCATTGACCTTGAACTACTGAAAGTCCAAGTCAAAATTTTAGCTGGGGGGCTTCATTGTTGCGATGAGACAACAGTGTTGCCTACAGACAACAGTGTTGCCTCACCGCAACAAGCGCGATCGCTACGCAACAAGCGTGATCATGACGCAACAGACGCGATCGCTACGCAACAACCGAGTTCCGAAAGTCTTACCCAGAGCCAATCTTCAAGTCCTAAGACTTATAAGACTTATTCAGACTTTATTAAGACTCTCTCAGAAGACGAGCGAGCGAATTTTCTAGAATTTTGTGAGGAAAAAACCAAAAATCTTAGCCAGCCAGTGAATGACATTGAGGCTTGGTTAGCTCACAAGAACAAAGCCGGAAGGAATCGCTGGGAAGTTTATTACGAAAAATATCTGGCTTCAAAACAGGTACAAGCCAAAAAAACTGAAACAAAAAATGCTCGAGACGAATTCCGTCGAGAACTTGAAGAACGACAGCGACAAGCTCAAAGAGCTTGGGAAGAGTCGCAAAGTCAAAATCTCGCTCTTGATACTGGCGGTGAGACATGATTGATAAATTGCCACCCCAAAACATCGAA
>NZ_JAIVFR010001026.1 GCF_020829685.1 Nostoc sp. CHAB 5715
TTTCTTGTTTTGAAAAGAATTAAGCAGTAACTTTGCAATCCGTTTCGACAAGTTTTTACAACGAATCAAAAACGGAAAAACAGAAAAGAGTGATCGAAGAAGAAGTGATCACATCAGATACAGAGAGTATCAACGAGCCTACGAGAGAGTAGGATAAAGTTCATTAACTTGTTGGAGATATAGACGGACTTTCGAAAAGTCAGGGACTTGCAAATAGTAATTTACTATGGAGAGTTTGATCCTGGCTCAGGATGAACGCTAGCGGCAGGCTTAATACATGCAAGTCGAGGGGGCAGCAATGTCACCGGCGGACGGGTGCGTAACGCGTATGAAACCTACCTTTATCAGGGGGATAGCCCGGGGAAACCCGGATTAATACCGCATAATATAAGGAACGGCATCGTTTTTTATTGAAAGATTTATTGGATAGAGATGGTCATGCGTAGGATTAGCTAGTTGGTAAGGTAACGGCTTACCAAGGCGACGATCCTTAGGGGCTCTGAGAGGAGTAACCCCCACACTGGCACTGAGATACGGGCCAGACTCCTACGGGAGGCAGCAGTAGGGAATATTGGGCAATGGGCGAGAGCCTGACCCAGCCATGCCGCGTGCAGGAAGACGGCCCTCTGGGTTGTAAACTGCTTTTGAATGGGAAGAACGGTAAGCCTGCGGGCTTAATTGACGGTACCATTAGAATAAGCCACGGCTAACTACGTGCCAGCAGCCGCGGTAATACGTAGGTGGCGAGCGTTATCCGGATTTATTGGGTTTAAAGGGTGCGTAGGCGGCTTAATAAGTCGGTGGTCAAAGGTAGCAGCTTAACTGTTTTACATGCCACCGATACTGTTGAGCTTGAGATATGTGGAGGCAGATGGAATTTCCGGTGTAGCGGTGAAATGCATAGATACCGGAAGGAACTCCTATTGCGAAGGCAATCTGCTACAGATAAACTGACGCTGATGCACGAAAGCGTGGGGATCAAACAGGATTAGATACCCTGGTAGTCCACGCCGTAAACGATGATTACTAGTTGTTGGCCCGCTGGGGTCAGTGACCAAGGGAAACCGATAAGTAATCCACCTGGGGAGTACGCCGGCAACGGTGAAACTCAAAGGAATTGACGGGGGTCCGCACAAGCGGTGGAGCATGTGGTTTAATTCGATGATACGCGAGGAACCTTACCTAGGCTAGAATGTGAGAGAATGTATCAGAGATGGTACAGCTAGCAATAGCTCGAAACAAGGTGCTGCATGGCCGTCGTCAGTTCGTGCCGTGAGGTGTTGGGTTAAGTCCCGCAACGAACGCAACCCCTATATTCTGTTGCCAGCATGTTATGATGGGGACTCAGAATAGACTGCCTACGCAAGTAGAGAGGAAGGAGGGGACGACGTCAGGTCATCATGGCCCTTACGCCTAGGGCGACACACGTGCTACAATGGGGGATACAGAGTGTTGCTAGCCAGTAATGGTCTGCCAATCACAAAAAGTCCTTCACAGTTCGGATTGGGGTCTGCAACTCGACCCTATGAAGCTGGAATCGCTAGTAATCGCATATCAGCCATGATGCGGTGAATACGTTCCCGGACCTTGTACACACCGCCCGTCAAGCCATGGAAGTTGGGTAGACCTGAAGCGGAAGGTAATAGACTTCGTTAGGGTAGAACCAGTAACTGGGGCTAAGTCGTAACAAGGTAGCCGTACCGGAAGGTGTGGCTGGAACACCTCCTTTTTAGAGATATTCCTGTAAAGGAAGAAAAACAAGGAAGTTCCGCGACTAATTTTTAAAGAAAGATCCGTTTATATCTCCAATGACAAGTTAAGTATTAGAAGTATGAGTAGATTGCAGGATTGAGATTCTGCGGACCACTCTTAAGATCAGGGCTTGTAGCTCAGGTGGTTAGAGCGTTACACTGATAATGTAAAGGTCCGTGGTTCGAGTCCACGCAGGCCCACCAAATTTAGATAATAAGGGGGATTAGCTCAGCTGGCTAGAGCACCTGCTTTGCAAGCAGGGGGTCAACGGTTCGACTCCGTTATTCTCCACAAGAGAAAGAGGAAATATCTCCGACTGACGTAAGGAAGAAGGGAAAGACAGGTATAGATATAGTACATATACCACTGATTACCACCGGGGAGCAGTCCCCACCGGTAAGGAAGAGTTCATTGACATGATGAGAAAGACTGAGAAGAAATAATGAAGAGTTAATTAAGGGCGTACGGGGGATGCCTAGGGTCTCAGAGGCGAAGAAGGGCGTGATAAGCTGCGAAAAGCTACGGGGAAGAGCACATATCTGTTAATCCGTAGATACCCGAATGGGGCAACCCAATAGACTGAAGGTCTATTATTCTGACTAAGTCAGAAGGCGAACGTGGGGAACTGAAACATCTAAGTACCCATAGGAGAAGAAAACAACAGTGATTCCGGAAGTAGTGGCGAGCGAACCATCAAGGAAAAACTTGTTTTCATCCTCAGGATTATTCACTTCCAACTGAGGAGACTGGGCTGTAATTTTACTGCGGA
>NZ_JAIVFR010001027.1 GCF_020829685.1 Nostoc sp. CHAB 5715
TTCCCAATGCCGTTTCGTCAAAATCAAACCGGGGATGATGATGGGGATACGCCAAATCTTTCTCTGGATTCGCAGAACCTAAAAAGAAATAGCAACCAGGAACCTCTTGCAAGAAAAATGACATATCTTCAGCAGCCATAGTCTGGCATTCTGGCACAATACCCAACGGGGTTTCTACCACTTCTTCTGCTACAATTCGCACCAACTCTGCCATCTTCATATCATTAATTACTGGTGGATAAAGTGACCAGTATTCTAAGTCATAACTCGCACCATGACTTTGACAAATTCCAGCAATAATCTGCTCGACACGCTGGTTAAAAAAGCCTTTTAAACTAGGATTAAAATACCTGACAGTCGCACTCATTCTCGCTGTGTCAGCAATCACATTCCGCTTGGTTCCAGCATGAAGTTCGCCCACTGTCACCACAGCCGAATCAATAGGATTAACATTCCGGGCGACAATGGTTTGCAGAGCATTTACAATTTGGGCAGCAACTACAACGGAATCCACCGTTTGATGGGGTAGTGCGCCGTGTCCACCTTTGCCCAAAATTGTGCAGTTAAAGCACTCCACAGCTGCCATCAACGCCCCAGCCCGCACACCCACTGTTCCCAAGGGCAAATTATTCCACAAGTGCAAACCAATAATTGCATCAACATCAGGATTTTTCAGAACTCCAGCTTCAATCATCGGCTTTGCGCCTCCTGGTGATTCTTCGGCTGGCTGAAAGATAATTTTCACAGTCCCGGAGAAGTCTTGGCGATGCTGTTGGAGATAGTAAGCTGTACCTAATGCGATCGCAGTATGTCCATCATGTCCACAAGCGTGCATCACTCCATCATGCTGCGATTTGTAGGGTACTTCGTTGAGTTCTTGGATTGGCAAAGCATCCATATCTGCCCGAATCGCTAAAACGTGGGGAGTGGGGAGTGGGGAGTGGGGAGTGGGGAGTTTGTTGCCTTTTATGGTCGAAACAATGCCAGTTTGGGCAATGCCAGTTTGGTGGTTAATTCCCCATTCTTGCAGCTTTTGTGAGACAAATTCAGCCGTCAGTTTTTCTTGAAAACCCAACTCTGGTTGTTGATGCAATCGCCGCCGCCACTCTACTAATTGCGGTTGCAATGAGCGAATCGCCAGTCGGATGCGAGATAGGTCAACAGAAGAGGGATTGGGAAAGGTGGAAACCATTATAAAGACAAGCTAGTTTAAGTACAGCTAACTTAGTTTATCGTAGGGCATGGGACTGGAACGTGGGAAGAAAATTAATACCCAATGCCCAATGCCCAATTTAAAGTGCTTGTCGTTACCCACATTTTTGTAAAAGTCAAAGTGTAACCCTGACTGATATCCCGCCCAGAACTGAAGTTCCGCGGCTCATAGCTCAAGTCCACTCAAGTGGACTAAAATTTTTGCTTTTACAGAGTATTGCTATTTACATTACTTACAGCTATTTTCAGGTAAATAGACCACGCGGTAGGGGTTTAGCAATGCTAAACCCCTACGATAGATGTGGTTCAAATACATGAAAACTGCTGTAAGTTGACACCAATGAGCAAAGTTTAGCCCCTACGATAGATGTGGTTCAAATACATGAAAACTGCTGTAAAATCTTATATTTAGTCCTCTTGAGAGGACTTTAGCTATAAGCAAGAGGAATTTATTCCAAGGCGGGATGGCAACGAAGCAAAGATTTATAAAGATGTTGGTAATGACAAGATTTAATGTGTCAGCGTTTCCCAATCTAAATCTGATGCTACTTGAGCAAGTTTATCTAAATCAGTCAGGTTATCTAAATAGGGTAAGCAGCCTAAAACTGGCGTGTTAGTAAGTGATTGAATCAATTGCTGTGGTGTCCAGTCGGCTATTTCTGCATCAGTTCGAGGTTGTACGCAGTTCAGCACAATGCCTTTAAGATTGATGCGCGATTGTCTAGCTAATGCTACGTTCGCCACTGCTTGAGCGATCGCACCCAATCTCACTGGTACTACCAATACCGTTGGTAAACGCCATTCTCCTGCTAAATCGGCTACTGTTAATTCCTCAGTTACAGGCGAACCTAATCCACCCAAAGCTTCTACAAGCAGAAAATCACGCTGCGATCGCAATTTAGATAAAGCTTGCCAAACTACTGCTAAATCTACTTGGCGATTTTCCTGTGCTGCTGCGATCGGAGGGGCTAAAGGTGCTTGAAAGTACAAAGGTGTAATTTCTTCTGAAGATTGTCCTAGTGTAAATAGCTTTTGATACCACTCGCGATCGCCAATCCCCGATTGAATCGGTTTCATGATTCCCCAGCTACGCTGCGGGTAATATTTTTGCCAATAGGCTGCTAACGCTGTTGTTAAAACAGTTTTACCAGCTTCGGTATCAGTTCCAGTAATCAGTAGTGTGTTTAACATTAATTTCTTTGGCCAGAAAACCGTTGCCCTTCCACTAGCAGTTATCCCAATAATATGAGTACCACCATTTGCCCACTGAAAATGATCTAACCATCTTTCTAGACGAGGATTA
>NZ_JAIVFR010001028.1 GCF_020829685.1 Nostoc sp. CHAB 5715
CGCGCAGGATAGATTCAGCACTTGTGAGGCGGTCAGATGTCAAGATGTAGTTGTTGCCCAAAACTTGACGATAGACGGCAGCAATTACTCTCTCAATGTCTTCTTTGGTTGCATTTGGACGCAATTCCACAGGAGACTGATCGCTAAAAGGTTCTGTTCCCAGACGAGAAGCTGCTGTTGTAATAGCCATTGTAATTTTTCCTTTGTAACTTAGTAATTGGTAAGGGGAGTAGGGAGTGGGGAGTTAAGAGTGGTGAAATTCCCTACTCCCTACTCCCTACTCCCTACTCCCCCCGATTCCGTATTTATACGGCTGTAATGCTAATAACCCTACTGCCTTTGCGATTCAACTGCTGCAATTTACTAGAAAGTTGCTCGTATGGTACGATCAATTCCGCAGTACCCCGCCGCACTACAGTTGAGTTCGGGGAAGCTGCTTGTAACACTCGGATACGGTATGTTTCCCCGCGACCACCTGTAGAGAGACCTGTTAAGGCTCCCGAAGAGACTGGGTAAATGGGTGAGGCTAGATTCTTAGCTACTTCCCAGGTTAGCCGCCCTTGTTTTTGTCCTTGAGCGCGATCGCTATTGGCATAACCCCGATACAGTTGAAACAGTCGGCTATAGCCAACGTTTTTCAGCCCTACTTGACTTTTAAAGCCTCGATAGTAAGGCACGATATTTTCGCCAAAACTCTCTTGATATTCTAATGAGTCAATGTAGGAATTAATCTCAGCTTCATAACCTTGTGAGTTGTAAAGCTCAACATGGTACGAAATTTCTGACTCATCTTCCGGGGCCCGCCCCAATAAATGCTTATAATTCAACTCGATAAACCGAGTTTGGGAGTTGGAGTAGAAAAACTTATCCCGATAGAATTCCGATTGAGCAATGGCTTGCACAAATCCCCGAACAGAGACTCCACCTTGCTGCAACAGTGATTCTGCACTCTCTAGACGTTCTCCTTCCAGGAGATATGCATTACCCAAAACCTGACGGTAAGCCGCCCGGATAACCACTGCTACATCCGCTTCTGTTCTATCGGGACGTAGTTCTACCAGTGCTAAGTTTTCAAATTCTCCAATCCCTAATCTTGCTGCTTGTCCCAAAGCCGCCATCTTTAACCTCCTCAGTTTTTACTGCAAAACTGAAAACTTTTTAGAAAAATTTTTTCTAGTCTTTTAACAGTCTTTTGAATATAAAACTGCCCGGAGAGGTAAACAACTCATAGAACTCACTTGTCATAAGAGCTGATTTTCTCTCCGGGCTAAAGAAACACTCTAGCTTAGAGTATTGATTACATAGTCGATGTAAGAATTGGCTTCAACAGCTGGATCACCGCTTAGACCGTGGTTAGCTTTGATGTACTTGAGAGCTTCAATGTACCAGCTAGGAGACAGATCAAAAGTCCGGTTGATTTCAGCCAAGCCAGAAATCAAGAAATCGTCCAAGGGGCCTGTGCCACCAACAACTAAAGCATAAGTGATAATCCGCAAGTAGTAGCCGACATCACGTACACACTTGCCTTTGCCGCGTGCATCAGACGCGAAGTTGGGGCCTTGTTGTTGAGTGGTGTAAGGGAACTTGCTATAGACTGCTTGAGCAGCACCTTCGGTCAAGCGTTGAGCATTAGCGCTCAAAGCTTTTGCTGCTTGTAAGCTAGCTGGTGCTTGGCGGAAGCGACCAAAAGCGACTTGAATTTCGGTGCTGCTGAGGTAGCGACCTTGAGAATCAGCCGATGCAATTGCTTCCGTTAGAGGTGTTTTTGTCATTTTGGTATTTCCCTTTTACAAACTTTTGGTTGAAATTTTGTTTTGTCCTAATGGACTATTATCTCAGTCAATAGCAGCAGTATCTGCCTTAAGCTACTGCTGAAGCAGCACGATCAAAGTAGCTAGCTATTTCAGATGCTAGAGCGCTGCAATCTCCTCTGGTGATGTTGTTTGGATCGTTGACAATAGCCAGGGAAGCTTGTTTCAACTTTTGAATACCAACAGCAACTGAAGCTCCTGGAGTTCCCAATGCCAAGTAGGTTTCCCGCAAACCATTGAGGGCACGATCATCTAATACGCTGGAATCACCAGCAAAGATCGCATAAGTGATATAGCGAAGAATAATGTCCAAGTCTCTGATACAAGCAGCTGCACGACGGCTGGTGTAAGCATTACCACCGGGAGCGATCAATTGGGGTTGTTCTGCCCACAAATCACGAGTTGCAGCAGCAACAAGAGCAGATGCATTGCTGGTAATACGGTTAACGGCATCTGTACGCTTGTTACCATCTTTGACTAGTTCGCTCAATGCATCCAATTGTGCATCAGAGAGATATTCCCCACGTGTATCAGCTTGGGAAACTACTTTTGCAAATGCATCTAAAACCATTGCCTTAAATCTCCTAGTTTGCTTGGTTAAGAATAATTGGACTCAAAACTGAATAGTTCAGTTTATTTTTGATGTCACCACTGCCTGACGAGTTACGAAAGGTTCAAAACAGACATCCACGGA
>NZ_JAIVFR010001029.1 GCF_020829685.1 Nostoc sp. CHAB 5715
GTTATTTAATTCATTCATTTGCTTAAACTTCAGCTTGCTATCCCACAGTTGAATAAAGGAATTATCTGCTTCTCCACCCTTAAACTCTCCATGTGTTGCTAAGTGAATAATGCCAAACGGCTGAGACTTGCGTATTGATCGGAGATTATTTAGGGTAAAGTTTTGATTGAGGAAGAATTTACCTTTCCAGATATCCCGTGCTACAATCGACAACTCTTCTGGTACGGCAGGTAAAGGTTTTAGTTCTTGGAATTTAGATGCTCCCATTGCCAGAACTTGGGAATTTCTAATATCGACGTAGCGAGTATCAACCAACTCTAGAGCTAGTGCAAGACCAACGCTGTAGTTCTCCACTAAAAATTGTTTACCGTCGTGAAGAGTTGCAAATGGCAGCGATCGCAAACCCTTCTGGGCATTCTCTGTATTTTCGCCTAAATTTTGGGCTTCACTATTAATTGTGTTAAAAGTAACGTCACCTCCAGATTGCAGGGTAACAGCACCACTTACTGCATTAAACTCAGCGGCATCTCCGAATGGATCAATAAAAGCAAAAGTGTTAATTTACCCTGTTGTAATACTACTTCTGGTTGCAGTTAATTCTACTAAACCACCTGTAGCACCATTAGGATCAATAGCAGAAGAGTTTATGTCTCTTGCGTTGATGCTACCTCCAGCTTTGAGCGTTACTGAACCTGCTTGAGAGTCCGAAGCACCTCAAAGAGCCAAAGCTGCGCTTTGTCTCCCCTAAGAGCGGGGCTACGGTGGTGTACACAAGTCTGAAATAGTTTACTCATCTGGGTTTAAACGTAAGTTTTACCCCTCCCTAACCCTCCCCGATGTATTGGGGAGGGAACTAGATTTCCCAATGGCAATGGTAAGCAAGTTCGTAATAAGCACAAAGCGTGCTTAGAAAATAAGGACGCTTTGTGCATACTACAAACCTCAAAACTAGCGCAAGCAAAGTACTAAGTGATTACAGTTGGCTGTTCCCGTCCTGTCAGTTCGCGGATCTGAGCTATTTCCTGGGCAATAGTGATTAAAGAAGCAAGTGCAAGCTGTGGATCAAGGTCATGTTTGCTGGGATCTGGCTCGTAGCTTTCTAGATAAACCCTTAGGGTTGCACCTTGAGTACCCGTCCCAGAAAGTCGCACCACAATGCGGGAGCCGTCGGTAAAGCCAATGCGAACACCCTGTTGATCGCTAACGCTACCATCAATAGGGTCAGTATAACTAAAGTCATCACTGTATTCAACTTGATAGTTACCGAATTGCTTGCCTTTAAGGTTTGGCAATAAAGAACGCAGTCTTTCTATTAAAGTGTTAGCAGGCCCTGTCTGTATCTCTTCATAATCATGGCGAGAGTAATAATTGCGTCCATAAGTATGCCAGTGTTCCCGGACAATCTGCTCAACAGATTGTTGCCGGACTGCTAGGATATTCAGCCAAAACAGCACAGCCCATAGTCCATCTTTTTCGCGGATATGGTTAGAGCTGGTACCAAAACTTTCTTCACCGCACAGAGTAGCTTTACCCGCGTCTAAGAGATTGCCGAAAAACTTCCAGCCAGTGGGTGTTTCATAAGATTCAATCCCAATCTGAGCAGCAACTCGATCTACTGCTTGGCTAGTAGGCATTGATCGCGCTACCCCGGCTAAACCCGCACTATAACCAGGGACTAGCTTGGCGTTTGCGGCTAACACTGCGAGGCTATCGCTAGGGGTGACAAAGAACTTACGCCCTAAGATCATATTGCGATCGCCATCTCCATCAAAAGCTGCCCCAAAATCTGGCGCATCCTCTGCGTATAAAATATCCACCAACTCATGGGCATAAACCAGATTTGGGTCAGGGTGTCCGCCGCCAAAGTCTTCTAGGGGTGTACCATTACGCACAGTTCCCACTGGTGCGCCCAAACGTTGCTCAAAAATGGCATGGGCATAAGGGCCAGCCACTGCATGTAAGGCATCAATGCTGAACTGAAAATTTCCTCTGGTCAACAGTTGGTGAATCCGTTCAAAATCAAACAGGGACTCCATTAACTCTTGATAATCATGTACGGAGTCAATCACCTCAACTACCGTCTCTCCTAAATGTGATTCACCCAAAGTTTCTAAATCTACATCTGGTGCTTCCAGAATTTGGTAGCTATCAATGACTTTACTGCGATCGTAGATAGCTAAAGTCACCTTTTCCGGGGCTGGGCCACCGTTGCTAATGTTATATTTCACACCAAAGTCACCATTTGGCCCGCCCGGATTATGGCTAGCAGACAAGATGATGCCACCAATAGCCTGGTACTTGCGAATAATAGCAGAAGTCGCAGGAGTAGACAAAATCCCCCGTTGACCAACTTTAATTCGCCCAATGCCATTGGCCGCAGCCATTTTCAAAATGATTTGAATGGCTTGGCGATTGTAATAACGACCATCACCACCCAGGACTAGGGTTTGAAGGTGCAAGTCGCCTACAGAATCGAAGATGGATTGGATAAAATTTTCCAGGTA
>NZ_JAIVFR010000102.1 GCF_020829685.1 Nostoc sp. CHAB 5715
GCCCCACAGACCCGCAGTTGCAGTCTAGGGAAAAAAGTTTTCCCGCACAGGCGGTGATAGATCAATTTGAAAGTGCAAAGACTGATTGTTAGCTTGACTAAAACGTTGTAGTGTAGCTTTCTCTACTGGCTTGACCTCGGTCGAGGGTCTAGCCACTTGCATATTAATTTCTTGACGACGTTTTTTGGCGTAAGCTGGACTGCTCAGTTCTTGTACAGGAACTTTGACAAAATCAGGATCGCCTAAATATTCTGAGCGATCAGCGTAAGCAATCTTCATTGCTTCTACCATTAAATGGATAGCGTCAGGATGATGCCATCCCAAAGATTTTAAATCAGTGTCACCAATAATATTTAAAATCTGCAATAAATGAACACCTCCCGATGAAGGTGGCGGCATTGAGCAAATTTTAGCTTTACGAAAGTTTCCACAAACGGGAGTCCGCCAGATTGGTTTGTAGGCTTTCAGGTCTTCTAGAGTAATTAAACCACCATTTTTTACCATATCAGAAGCGATCGCACGAGCAATACTTCCGGTGTAAAAACTTTGAGGATTTTGGGCAATTGCTGTTAAAGTGTGTGCCAAATCACGCTGCACCAACTTGTCCCCTAGTTTGTAAAATTCGCCGTTGCGAGTGAAAATTTCCCGCGCTGCTGGATTGTTGAGAATTACTTCCTTGCGGGACTCGTTTGTTTGCAGAGAACGCCAAGTTTCCACATCACCAAGAATAAAGCCATCTTTAGCGAGTGCGATTGCAGGTTTCACCACCTCTTCCCAAGAAAGCTTACCATAGCGACGATGCACTTCATAAAGTCCCGCCACCGTTCCTGGTGTCGCCACTGCTAAATAACCATTAATACTTGCATTCGGGCGCACCTTTCCTTTTGCGTCTAGATACATATTTCTTGTCGCTTTCAGGGGTGCGCGTTCTCGGAAATCTAGGGCTTTGATATCGCCAGTTTTCTCAGAGTGCATCAGCAAAAATCCGCCGCCGCCAATTCCCGCCGAAAAAGGCTCAACTACAGAAATTGCAAAGGTTGTAGCTACGGCTGCATCAACTGCATTACCACCTTTGCGTAACATGGAAATTCCCGCCTCACTTGCTTGGGGATGCGCTGAAACCACCATTCCCTTTTTGCTGCGTAGGGGTAAAGTTAAGGTAGCTGAGGCGACTTGGCTGTAAAGTAAGACGGTGAAAGAAAAGATGGTGATGGCAGCCCGTTTTGATTTAGCAACAGTAAGCATTTTTATACCATTTTGTTTGATATTTCTTAGCTTACCGTTAAAGTGCGTATTTGATACACATAAGTAGTCCTAAATAATTTATAATTATCTTTTTACTCGCAGCTTTCACATCCTTAGCAGTTCATTGAATTCATGAATCTTGTAATCGCCTATTCTCCATGTAAATAATGCGATGTCTGGCGAAAAGCCGCTTTGCGTCTACAGCAATATCTCAAATGCGAGCTAATATGGATACCGTAATTACACCAGAAAGAATCGAGTTACCACCAGGCGCGGTGTTGAAGCTTTTGGGAAATTGGAAAGACTATCAAATATTGAGTCAGCAACTAGGCGATCGCTCCTCGCCTCGCATTAAATATCGAAGAGGAGAAATTTTACTGATGGCGCCGCTACCAGAGCATGGAAGAGATGCAAGCTTGCTGGCATTGATAGTAATAGCTCTACTTGACCACTTAAATCGCATGTACGAGTCATTTACGCCCATCACCATGAGCTTGCCAGAAATTAGTGGTATTGAACCAGACTTTTGCTTTTACATTGAAAATTGCAGAGCAGTAGTAGGCAAAAAAAGAATTAATTGGGAGTCAGATCCACCACCAGATTTAGCAATTGAAATAGATGTGACAAGCTACACCGACATTAATGATTTCTTGCCTTATCGAGTACCAGAAGTCTGGATATTAAAGAGTAATCGGCTATTAATTTATAGATTGCAGAAAGAAAGTTATGTGCTTACAGAAAGCAGCTACTTTCCTAACGTCAGAGAAATTGTGCAGCAATGTCTCAAAATGGCCAACGAGCAAACAACAAGTGAAGTCATTAAGTGGTTAAAGAACTTTTTGCGTGAACAACAGGGGAGCATCCCAAATGTGTAAGTTATATCAAACCCAGGTTATAAATCGTTCATTGAATTGATAAATCCTGCGATCGCCTATCTTCGATGTAAATAATGCGAGCTAATTATGAATACCGTAATTACACCAGAAAGAATCGAGTTACCACCTGGCGCGGTGTTGAAGCTTTTGGGATTTAATGACAGTCTCAGAGAGTCCTAACTTTGAAATAAAAGTGTCGAGCAAATAGTCATTGAGTGCGCGTCGCTTGACACAAGACAATTGAAAAGACAAAGGGTTTTTGACCCAACTGCTGTCGATGAGCATCGAGCTTGGCAATATTGAGGGCAGTGAAGCTAGCATTAAAATGAAAATCAAGCTTTTTGACATCACGAGCTTGACAATCACTCAGTCCGGTAAACTGTTTAGCATCACCGAAGATAAATTCGATTTGAAAGCGTAGCTTGTAGAAAGAGTATTGATGGTTCAAGAGTGGTTAAGCAAGCGCTGCACCAAGTAGACCACCACTTATAGCACCAGGAACTGCACCAACGCCACCAGCAGCAGCACCAGCAATACCTCCAGTAATAGCTCCACCGACTGCACCCCCAGCAGCTCCAGTAGCTGCACCTTTAAATGTTTCCTTTGCTAAATCACCTCCGCTTTTACCATCTATAAGTCCACCAACGACACCACCAACAGCACCAGTAACACCACCAAGACCGCCTCCGATAATTTTTTCTTCCTGTTGATTGTCTAAATCAACAAATAAGTCTAAATTGTCTAAGTCCAACACTACAATCTTTGCCATTGTTTTTTCTCCTTGAATTTGTTTGAAACTTGTATTTTGCCTAATTCCTATCAGCGCTTTTTCCAAACGCTATAGTCAATATACTTTTCTTTGCCTGATATTTGCTTCTTACTTAGGCTAGAATACGCGGTTTGAAAAATTATTTCTTAGGTGCAGTGAATAGCTATTCCAAAGGTTAATAACTTTATAGGACAATACGGTTCAGTTAAGGCTAAAACTATGTTAAAAAGTCAATTTTTTTAACGAACCGCCAAGACGCCAAGGACGCAGAGAGAAGCAGGACTCGAATCCCAAAGATGGGAGAAGGGGAACTAGAATTATCGTAAGTTCAAGGGTTTAAGACCCCAACCATTATATGTAGCAGCAGTTACCCTGCGGGAAGCAAGCTACAGTCGGGGTTTAAATCCCCGTCTGAAATGTCTAAAATGTTTGAATTTTGAATGCGTGAATTTTGAATTGTTAAGTCTCCCCTCTCCCATCTTTGGGAGAGGGGCTGGGGGTGAGGGAAAAGATTTAAGCTTGCATTGGGATGCTCACTTTGACACTGGGTTCCAAGTGCCGTGGAAGCTGTGGGGGATGACGCTGGGTAATCCTAGTTTGCAAACGGGTTCGGCATCCAGGCGATCGCTATCAAATATCCAAACTTCGCTAGTATGAGAATTACCATCGTAGACAACGGTTAGTACCCAACTTTGTGCAGGGTTTTGGGTGTCTTGGGCGGGGATGGGTTCTGAAGGATAACGGTTTTCTCCTAAGTCTGCTTCGGTGAGGGTTTCGGTTTTGTTGTCGAAGCGGGCGATCGCATTTACTACTTCTTGGCTAATATCTGTTCCTGAGCGGGATTTTGACATATATGTGTACCGGGAAGCTTGCCCTACGTTTTGCTGTGGTACATTCGGAAATTCACAATGTTCGTTTAATAGTTGCTGAATTGACGTAACTTTGCCAGTTTGAGGATGCAGATGAACTCGCCCTAGTGTACTTTTAGCTGGGGTGTGAGTCTCTCCTGTAGCTACTTCCTTGAGATATTGGTTAGTTTGAAAATCTTCATAACGGGCGATATCCACAATCACTGAGCCACTAGCATCTACATAACCGTTAGCAAAATGCCATTGATACCAAGGTTCGGTTTCTTTCCGACTTACCACAGATAGGGTTTCTCGGTCAATAACTAAAATCTGAGTTCCTAATCTAGGTTGCCACTCTAGCGAATCACTATAGTTGTTTGTCCCTATTAGCAAGGGTAAGACATTCAACCGCACTGGCGGAATGAAAAATACAATGTACTGTCCTGCTAAAACAAAATCATGCACCAATGGTATACCATCTAGCTGGTATGCGGCTTGTTGGATAATCCGCCCAGTCGAATCGCTTTTGTAAATATTAAGCGTCGCATTTAGTCCTGGGCTGATGCCAAAGTTAAAAATCTCCCCTGTTTGCTCGTCACGCTTATAATGTGCGGAATAGTTTAATCCTTGAGTTAACCCCCCTAAATCATCTTCGCCCCAAGTTTCTAAAGTTTGTAAATCGAGGGCGTGGGGTTTACCACCTTCCCACAGCGCCAAAAGTTTATCTGGAAGTGCTAGTACTGAAGTGTTGGCAGCATTCTTGATTGGCTTTTGCCATTGATTCCAAATTGGCCCTGGTGCAGTCATGCCATAATTGCCGTAGAGTAGTTTACCTGCTGCGGCTTCTTCTTGATAGCCAGAGGTTTGCACGTAGCGATAAACCCCGGTTGCAACTGCATCGGTAAAATTTACAGCCAGAATTGCCCCATCTCCATCAAACCAGTGTCCCATGCGAATGCCACCGCGTTCTAGCCGTGCGGGGCCATTGCGGTAAAGTGTGCCACGCAAGCCATCTGGAATTTTGCCAGAAAGAATTGGCAGTTGGGTAGAGGGAAATTCTGTAGCTGGTTTGGCGATCGCACCTGCCCAAGGTTTTTTTATTGACTTTTTCTCAATGGTATGCATAAGAACACCTTCAACGTTAGCTACAGCTTTAATTTTTCTAATGATAGTTTTTGGTGTAATAACAATAGCTTGAGGGTTTGTTAGGACAACTTCAACGTTTCTAACTACAGCTTGAATGTTTGTCAAAACAACTTTAACGTTTGTAACTACAGCTGGAGCATTCATAAGAACAGTTTAAGTTGCACTCACTACAGCTTCTATTTTACTTATAACAACTGGAGTTGTAGTCACTACAGCTTGAGCATTCATAAAAACAGTTTAAGTTGTAGCCACTACAGCTTCTATTTTACTTATAATAACTGGAGTTGTAGTCACTACAGCTTGAGCATTCATCACAACAGTTCAAGTTGTAGTCACTACAGCTTGAGCATTCATCAGAACAGCTTAAGCGTTCGTCATATACTAAACAGAGAAAGGTTAGCAATACGGGAGTTCTAGCTAATTCTTTAGGGGTGCATCCCAGTTTTTATTTTTTACAGCAGTTTTCATGTATTTGAACCACATCTGTTGTAGGGGTAAAGCGCATTGCTCATACGTGTCAACTTAACGTAAAAGCCATGTCCCGCAAGGAACTGAAGTTCCTTGCTAATAGCGAAAGTCATCTAAAGATGACTAAATAATCTGAAAAATCTTTAGTCTACTTCAGTAGACTTTAGCTATAAGAGAGGAACTTTAGTTCCAGGGGGGTGAGTCAAGCCGAAAGTTTTGCTATTTCAAGGCTTTTGTTGACACCAATGGGCATTGCCATGCCCCTACGAGAAATCTATATGTATCAAGGTTTTCGTGAATTGGTATTAATCCTTGGAAATCAAATTGATTTGCAGGCGATCGCCTGTGGTGTCCAAGTGGGGCCTTCGCAATATGGGCCATATTGCGTCCAAATGAGTTTATCCAAGCACATTCGCCGCGCATCCATGTTCGCTGCCCAAGCATGGTAGACAATGTACTCAGTTTGACCATCGGGGCCTACAACGATTGAGTTATGTCCAGGCCCTTTGACACGATCAAGAAGCGATCGCAACACCCGTGGCCCCGTTTCGTTACCGAAATCAGAGTAAGGCCCCATCACACTATCCGCAACTCCATAATCTACACCGTAGTCCTCAGTTTCCCAACGCCCACCACTATAAAAGCAATAATATCGACCTCCATGTTTACGGACACAGGGGCCTTCTAAGGTATGCCAATCAAAATGTTTACCATACATCAATCGGTTGGCTAAAAATCGTTGCCAATCGGAACGCGCCCGTAAGACGACTTTCCCGACACCGCAGAGTTTCGTCATATTTTGGAGCCGATCTACAAAGAGGGCAGTGCCAGCACGCACGCCACCTTCTGTGTCTAAAAAATCACGAGCATAAAATAAATACCACTGTCCATCATCATCGCAGAATGGGTGGGGGTCGATGGCGAAGGAGCAAGACTCTGGGTCTACAAGTGGCTCACCAACATCTTTATAGGGACCCAAGGGAGTATCGCTGGTGGCAACACGCAACTGATGATTCTTGTCCTCGTGTCCTATAGAGTAGTAGAGGTAGAACTTGCCGTTGCAATAAGCAATTTCCGGGGCCCAAAAATTATCGCCAAGGGAAAGGTCTGGCCGCAACAGGGCGTTACCAACAAAATCCCAATTGATGAAATCAAAGGAGCGTAATAGAGGAAATACACGCAGTTTATTGGTAGAATCCGCTATTTCGTCTACCATTCCTTCTGCTTCGGCTGCACCAGTGCCGATCGCATAGTATACACCCTCAAATTCCCAAACAAAAGGATCGGCAAAATAGCCTTTGTAAACTGGATTGGTATAAGTTAACATCTCGGTGATAGCTTCAACTGTTAACTCAATTTTTGAGGAAGTGCGATCGCAAAAACAACTATCTTTATGCTGGTTCGGCTTTTCTTAATTATTTTGCGATCGTAAATAGACCATACTGTAGGGGCACAGCAATGCTGTGCCCTTACGAAATATGTGGTTTTTACACTAATTCATATTTTGCATTTTTTGTCAATCAGGACTTACGCACAAGTAAGGGAAAACTAACCACAGAAGACGCAGAAGATAAAAAAGCTAGCCAAGAGAAACCAGCATGACCAACCCACAGCGACTAGACCATGTAGAAGATGAACTCGAAACTGTTAAGCAATTGCTAGTATCTACTGCTAGCTACGCAGAATCAGCAGGTAGGCGGCTTGATGAGTTGACGATAAAACAAGACCGTACCCAATCTCACCTTGATCAGATAGGGGTGCGTCTTGACCAGTTGACGATAAAACAAGACCGTACCCAATCTCACCTCGATCAACTAGGGGCACGTATTGACCAGGTAGGGGCAAAAGTTGACCAAGTTTCTGATAGGGTTGATAGTTTTATTACTCACACGCAACGCCTATTTACAAAGGCAGGCAGTGAGATCGAGGAAACAAAAGCACGAACTGAGCGATTAGAAGCACTCATGCTAAAGCTTGACCGAAGCTTTGAGGAACAAAAATCTCAGTTTCAGGAGTTTCAACTTACTACGGGTGCTGCCTTGGAGCGAATTGACCGAGTTTTAGACTATCTACTGAGACAGCAAGGCGGTAATCAAAATCCCCCATCCTAGCCGCGATCGCTTTTAGAGAGGGAACAGCAAGCGAAATTTGCGATGCCTGCGGCGGGCTACGCCTACGCCTTCTGATTTTGTTGAAACAGGAAAATGTTTGCCCTGAGACTTCTGTCCAAAGCAGAAGAAAAGAAATGTAGTCTATTCAATTAAGAACCGCTATGTTATATGCTTGAATAAATCGCGTTAACTCTATAAAAATAGATATTTTAAGTAACTTTGACAACAGAAATAAAAGACTTTGCAATAAATAAATACGCTTTAGCACTACACACTACCACTCCTGAATTAGGTCTAGCAATTAGTAATTTTGCTGGTGAAACTCGCTCTCAAGTTTGGAATTTGGAGCGTGATTTATCTAGCTTAGTGCATCAATATTTAATTGAATTTATAAAACCGCAAACTTGGGCAGATTTTTCCTTTATCGCAGTTGCAAAAGGCCCTGGCGGCTTTACAGGAACTCGAATTGGCGTTGTCACTGCTCGCACTTTAGGGCAACAGTTAGATATTCCTGTATTTGCGATTTCAACTTTGGCTGCGGTAGCTTGGTCAGAAGCAGGCAAAAGTCAAAATCCAAAAACTATTGCTGTGGAAATGCCAGCACAACGAGGTCAAATTTTTGCTGCTATTTATCAGTTTGAGCCAGATGTTTCTAAATTAAAAGTGTGTTTATCAGATAGAGTGTTCACACCAGAAGCATGGCAGGAAACTTTAGCGAATTGGAACACTAATTATCAGTTAATTCAAGCTCAATCTGGGTTAGCAGCGACGGTGACAAGTATTTTGGAATTAGCTAATCTCGATTGGCAAGAGGGCAAGTGTCCTAATTGGTCAGAGGCTTTGCCATATTATGGGCAGCATCCAGTACAGGATAGGTGAAACGTGAGTGTTAAATAGCAAATGCTACAAACAGCGATGGCTGCGCCAACGCCAAGGGCGAACGCATTCTCAGAAATTCGCTTACAGGAACTTGTATAGGACTCCTATTTGATTTTTGAAATAACTCGCCCTCAACTCGAAAAGGCTGATTCCCTACTCCCTACTCCCTACTCCCTGCCTACACAAAGAAGTTCAGAAATCAAATCGGATTGCTATAGTAAGAACTTGTTATCTTTAACACCACAGCTTGATTTTTGCTCAAATTTATGCAATCTCCCTTACCATCATCTGTATTCATACTTGTATTAGGACTTGCCATAACTCAAACCTTTGGATGCACAACTCATAAAGATAATTCAGCGATCGCTCAAACTTCACCAAAGCCATCACCCCAAGAAATCGTGCAACCAGGAGAAGTTCGAGCTTTACCAGGCAAGTTGAATACAATACCCGTTTTTAACAGCAATAGCCCAGAATGGATTAAAACTGAGGGTATTTTACTTTCTACCTTTCCTACAAACGGTAAAAAAGTTCCAGCAGCGCACCTCAATTTTCCTTTGGAGGGACGCTTTGACTTATTCGCCCACCACTACAGCCACACTCCTAAGGATTTACAAACGCTATACCTGGGTGTAATTCTGTATAACCCTGGTAAAAAATCTGTAACAGTGGATGTATTGCAAGCGGCAAGTTATTTGATGCAGGATGCGCCCTTTGTCACCTTATCCCCCTACGTAGAAAATAACGATGGTAAGGCTTACTCAGGGCCAGGCGATCGCGCTGTTGGTGATGTACTCCGAGGTGTTCGACAAGCTGATTTTCTGGCAAAGCTGATAATTCCGCCAGGAAAAAGTCAGATGTTACTAAATCATCCCATTCCTGTACGCAATCTAGAAAAGCCCGTGAATGGTCGCTCTAGCTTTATGCGGTTGCGGAGTAGCGATCGAGTTTATGTGGCAAGTTTAGCGATGTTTGCCAAGAAAAATTCTGATAATACAGAACGCCAACCCACTCTCGCAGAATGGCAAGCTTTACTAAATACGGGGAACTTCGCCGGGCCGCGAGATAAAACCCCAACTCCTCTAAATGCTACCAGTGGCGCACTGATTTATGGGCGTGTAGCTGGTGTGTCTAGTGGTTCCCAATGGCAAGCAAAGTTGGTGGATAATCCCCAAAGCCCAAATCTGACTATTCCCCAGCGTGGTAAAGCTATTTCTTATGCTTTAGACACATTGCTGGGTGGTCGATTGGGTACTCAACAAATCCAAACGGCCAAAATGCTGGTACGTTATCCAGATACGGCTTATGAAGCACATGGGAATTATGGGGTGGAATATAAACTCACCTTACCCTTAAGCAACAATACTAACCAAAACCAGACTGTGACTGTTACTTTAGAAACACCTTTGAAGGAAGATAAATTATCCCAAGGTGGTCTGCGTTTCCGTAAACCATCCCTAGATTTTCCTTTCTTCCGTGGTACAGTGCGGCTACGCTACTTTGATGACCAAGGTGAACAAAAGACGCGCTACATACATCTATGGCACAGAACTGGTCAGGTGTTAAAACCGTTGGTGCAGCTTGTACTTCCACCTTCGACTAAGGGGATAGTACAGGTAGATGTGATTTATCCACCAGATTCGACACCACCGCAAGTGCTGAGTGTAAGAACTTTAGAAAAGTGAGAGAATTTTTCTTGGGTTTTAAGCCAATACGCTTGGGTTAAGCATTTTTCCTGGGGTTTTAAGCGATCGCATCACACTCCATAAATCCAAAATCAAAATAGCCACAGCCAAACTGGGAGAGTAACCAGCAATATCATAGCCCCAGCAGCTAAGGCAGTAACTGCCAGATCGCGATCAAGATTGAATGTCTCAGCAATTACCAGTGTGGCAAAAGCTGGAGGCATGGCCATTTGTAAGACAATTACCTTTGCTGTGGAACCAGTTATTCCAAACAGTGGTAAGATACTACCTAATATCAAGGGAACTAGCAGCATTTTGATTCCCAAGCTCATCCCTACTTGTGGTAGGCTATGCCAAGATTTGAGCAGCGCCAGTCGCATTCCAATTAACACCAGGGATAAAGCTACACCACTCCAAGCAAATTTATCTAACCAGAATTCCGCAACTGGGGGAATCGTCACCTCCCGAAACAGCAAGCCAAATCCGAAACCCCACAGCGCAGGATTAATTAAGATAGCCCTAGCAGTATGCCAATGATTCTGGATACCACCGCCAAAACGGGCTGCTATTAAAACACCCAAGCCATAAGTTCCTGGGAATGAACCTAACAAATCGTAGAATAACGCCCAAGCAAAGTATTCCTTGCCTACCATTGCTAAGGTAATCGGAAACCCAAGATAACCTGTATTACCCAACATTGCTGCTAATATCAAGCTAGCCTGAGTTGGTGGTTGGGGAACAGTATTTTTAAAATAGGCTTGTGCTTTAATCGCTAACCAAGCTAAAAATGCTCCTAGTAAAATGGCGAGGTAAGCGAAGGCAGGTGCAATCCAAATTTGCCCTGACAAGCTAGATTGACGCAAAAACGATACTATGCTAATGGGTACTCCCACCCAAAAAAGAAACTGTCCCAAACGTGTAGGAACTGTTACAGGAAGTTTGCGTCCCAGAATAAAACCTACCAGGACTAATCCACCCAGCTTGACGTATAGTTCTAAAAGGTTTGTCAAGATTGCGCCTAAGAACCACAGATGTAAAATGCTACCTGTTACGTTTACTTTTGTCCAGTGCAAAATCTTTTATGGTTATCCCACAAAAACAGGAGTTTCCCTTGAATAAGGCTGGGTTTTCTGGAAAACCGCAAAACTCATCGAATGACTTTGGTGATGATATTCCAGTGGCTGTACGCGATACCCCTGATGCAACACCTAAAATTTGGTTCCAACGCCGAATTGTGCTTATTGGGGGAGTAACGGGATTTGTCTTGCTGGGTTTAATTAGCTGTTTTTTGTTTTTCGTCACTGCACCCAAAAAAACCGTTAATTCTCAACCCTCCCTCATTAGTTCTGCACCCACACC
>NZ_JAIVFR010001030.1 GCF_020829685.1 Nostoc sp. CHAB 5715
TTTGAACCACATCTGTTGTAGGGGTAAAGCGCATTGCTCATATGTGTCAACTTAACGTAAAAGCCATGTCTCGCAAGGAACTGAAGTTCCTTGCTAATAGCGAAAGTCATCTTTTGATGACTAAATAATCCGAAAAATCTTTAGTCTACTTCAGTAGACTTTAGCTATGAGCCGCTGAAATTCATTTCTGGGCGGGCGTCGAAGCCAACAGATAAGCGATTTTTAGCTTAAGTTGACACCAATGCATAATGCTTCATGCCTTCTTGACCTAGAACCCTAAAAATATGAACTGCCTGCGAATCACAAAATGGCACTTTTTATAAATAAAGCTTGTTTACAATTTAGCACTGATAACTTTGTGCTTTCTACATAAAACGATAAACATCACAGAAAATAATAACAGTAATTACACTAAAATTTAGTCAAATAAATTACATATTTATCTAAGTATAATCAAATAGAAAAAGTAGTAATCCCTCTGATGTTGGAATCTAGAAGCACATCGCACAATGAGGCATGAACACGAAAGATTTTAAAAACGAGAAGGATTTGTAAAATGAAAAGTCTTTTAATTAAGTCCGCGATCGCTTCTGGTGTTGTTTTGTCCTTAGCTACTTTTACCCGCCCTGTAATGGCTGCGTCTTTTTCGATATCAATAGAAGACCCAACCGTACAAACTGCAAATTACTCAAATCTTGTTAATGCTCGTGTACAAAATTTTGATGCTTCAACACTAAAAACAGGTTACAGTGCAACAGGCTTTCAATGGACTGATGTTGGTAGCTATACGAATACTCTAATCGTGAATAAAGACCAATATGGTGGTGCTGGTGGAACAGGCAAATATTTTGATGTAGATACGAAGAGATCGGGAAAGGATAGCACGGGTAGGGCTAATAATCAAACGGTTTCCACCTTAAATTTGACAACCGCACAAAAGTACTTTGGACTTTGGTGGTCTGCGGGAGACGCTAATAACGTACTTGAATTTTACTCAAAAGGTAATCTTGTAGAAAGAATTACTACTACTGATGTGCTTAAGTATATCGAAAGGTTATCAAATAAAGATAAAGCCAGCTACTACGGTAATCCTAATTCGCCATTTCAAGGTCAAAATTCTAGAGAACCCTATGCCTTCATTAACTTCTACGATGTTGACGGAACTTTTGATCAGGTTCAATTCACCAATGTTGGCGGAAGTGGTTTTGAATCAGATAATCACACAGTCGCCACTGGCTACAATCAAATCACCGGTAATGTAGTTGTTGCAGTTCCTGAGTCTTCTTCTGTATTAGGAGTTTTTGCGATTGGTTTTGTGGGTGCTACTTCAGTTCTGACTCGTCGAGTCAAGAAAAAGTCAGCTTTGCAATTGTCATAAGTAGATATCCCTTCTGACTCGGCTACAAAACCAGGCTTCACGTTCCCGTAACGTGCTGTAGGCAGGATTTCACAACTTCCAACGACAATTCAATTAAATACAAGTTAGGGCGAGCTTACTTACGGTAGGTTCGCCCTAATCCTTTGATTTAGGATTGTTATACAAATACCTTGGTAGGGGTACAATGCTTATCGGTATCAACTTGAGCAATGACAAATGGAATTTGCAAAGTTTACGGGCACACAAACAAAGCCCACTTCCAATACGGTTCAGTTAAGGCTAAAACTATGTTACAAAGTCAATTTTTTTAACGAACCGCCAAGACGCCAAGGACGCAGAGAGAAGGAAGAAATGCTTAACTGAACTGTATTGAGCCCACTTCTTAAGAATCGATATGATAGAAAAGTAGATAAAACTTAAAAAATATTTATCGAATGGTGCTTCAATCATCTGGCTTGTCCAAGGTCAAAGACTCATTAACACAAAAAATCTTCTTGGGTAATGAACCTAATGCGGAGTTAATTGCAATTCTCACCGTTTATTTTGTCCAAGGAATTTTAGGATTATCGCGTCTAGCCGTTAGCTTTTTCCTCAAAGATGAACTGCTGCTGAGTCCAGTCGAGGTGTCGGCGCTGTTGGGAATTGTCTTCCTACCTTGGATGATCAAGCCGATGTTTGGTTTTATCTCTGATGGCTTGCCTATATTTGGCTATCGTCGGCGTCCTTATTTGATTTTATCTGGGATATTGGGAACTGCTTCTTGGGCGAGTCTGGCCACAATAGTTCATACTAGCTGGGCAGCTACATTAGCGATCGCTCTTGGTTCTCTTAGTGTCGCCATGAGTGATGTCATAGTTGACTCGCTGGTTGTAGAAAGGGTTAGAGGCGAATCCCAAGCAAAAGCCGGTTCATTACAATCTCTGTGCTGGGGTGCTTCTGCGATCGGAGGTTTGATAACAGCATACTTTAGTGGTCTGCTACTCCAATACTTTACTACCCGTACTGTCTTTGGAATTACCGCTTTATTCCCTCTCATCGTCTCAGGGGTAGCTTGGTTAATTGCTGAGTCCCCCGTTAGCAAAGATGCTCAAGATAGTAATCAGACCAACTCTTTCTACAACCAGC
>NZ_JAIVFR010001031.1 GCF_020829685.1 Nostoc sp. CHAB 5715
AGGGTTGCAGCTAAAACAGCCAAGCTACTTTTTAAGGAATTACTAAGGGAGTTATGTCCCCGTCCGGTGCTACAGTGAAAGGTGACATTGCTTAATCTTATGTCTTGTCCGACCGAATCTGAAATATAGCTTCACTCATTAGGCGCAGCATGGTCACAACCGCAGAAAAAACAAACATTGGCTACATTACCCAAATCATTGGCCCAGTTGTAGACGTTAAATTTCCCGGCGGGAAATTGCCACAAATCTACAACGCCTTGAAAATCGTTGGCACCAACGAAGGTGGACAAGAAATCAACATCACCGTTGAAGTACAGCAACTGCTGGGCGACAACCAAGTGCGGACTGTTGCGATGAGTTCCACCGAAGGCTTAGTGCGCGGTTTTGAAGTTACCGATACAGGCGCTCCGATCAACGTACCAGTTGGTAAAGCCACTTTAGGCCGGATTTTCAACGTCCTTGGCGAACCTGTGGACAACAAAGGCCCTGTAAATGCTGAGGCAAGTTTACCCATCCACCGCTCTGCTCCCAAATTCACCGACCTGGAAACCAAACCTTCGGTGTTTGAGACTGGGATTAAAGTTGTTGACCTTCTGACTCCCTATCGACGCGGTGGTAAGATTGGTCTATTCGGCGGTGCTGGTGTTGGTAAGACCGTCATCATGATGGAATTGATTAACAACATTGCTACCCAGCATGGTGGAGTATCCGTATTTGCTGGCGTGGGTGAACGCACCCGTGAAGGCAATGACCTCTACAACGAAATGATTGAGTCTGGGGTTATCAACAAAGACAACCTCAACGAATCAAAAATTGCTCTAGTCTACGGTCAAATGAACGAACCACCCGGAGCGAGAATGCGGGTTGGTCTTTCGGGATTAACAGTAGCAGAGTACTTCCGGGATGTGAACAAGCAGGATGTGCTGCTGTTTATTGACAACATCTTCCGATTTGTGCAAGCAGGGTCGGAAGTATCCGCACTACTGGGACGGATGCCTTCTGCGGTAGGATATCAGCCCACATTGGGAACCGACGTAGGTGAACTGCAAGAGCGGATTACCTCGACTACAGAGGGTTCCATTACCTCCATTCAAGCAGTGTACGTACCTGCGGATGACCTCACCGACCCCGCACCTGCTACCACCTTCGCCCACTTGGACGGAACCACAGTACTGTCTCGCGGTTTGGCAGCTAAGGGAATTTACCCCGCAGTTGACCCCCTTGGTTCAACTTCCACCATGCTTCAACCAAATATTGTAGGTGACGAACACTACAATACTGCCCGTGCGGTGCAATCAACTCTGCAACGTTATAAAGAACTCCAAGATATTATCGCTATTCTCGGTCTAGATGAATTGTCTGAAGAAGACCGTCTAATCGTGGCGCGGGCGCGGAAAGTTGAGCGCTTCTTGTCTCAGCCGTTCTTTGTAGCAGAAGTATTTACCGGTTCCCCTGGTAAATATGTGAAGTTGGAAGATACCATCAAAGGCTTCCAGAAAATTCTGTCTGGTGAGTTGGATGCTCTGCCAGAACAGGCTTTCTACTTGGTTGGCGATATTAACGAAGCGATCGCTAAAGCTGACAAAATCAAAGGTTAGTCATTAGTCATTAGTCATTAGTCATTGGTCATTGGTCATTAGTTCAACTGCTAATGACTAATGGCAATTACGAAAGACAAAAGATAAATGACAAAGGACAAAGGACAAAGGACAAATGACATTAACCGTTCGTGTAATTTCTCCAGATAAAACAGTCTGGGATGCTCCAGCTGAAGAAGTAGTTTTACCTAGCACCACTGGTCAACTAGGTATCCTAACTGGACACGCACCACTTTTAACCGCCTTGGATACTGGTGTAATGCGAGTCCGCGCCGCTAAAAATCAGAATTGGGAAGCGATCGCCCTTTTGGGTGGCTTTGCCGAAGTCGAAGAAAATGAAGTGACAATTCTGGTTAACGGTGCTGAACGTGGCGACAAAATTAACCTTGAGGAAGCCCGTGCTGCTTACAACCAAGCCGAAGCGCGTCTGAATCAAGTCACAGCAGACGATCACCAAGCCCAAATCCAAGCAACCCAAGCCTTCAAACGCGCCCGCGCTCGGTTTCAAGCGGCTGGCGGTTTGGTCTAATTTTACTTTCTATTTCAACTTTGTAGTAGGACTTACGCACGCTCTACGAATTCTTGGCGTTCTTGGCGTCTTGGCGGTTCGATAAATTAAGCTTTTGGGCGATTTTTGCGTAAGTCCTATGTAGGTTGGGCAATATCCAACCTACAAGATATTTAACGCCATGTGCGACTTTTACTTAAACCTAACCCCCTTGCCCCCTTCACTATGAGGGAATGGGGAAAATTCAAAGCCTCTTTTCTTTTAGCAATACCTTCGCCAATTATGAAGTGGTGACAGAAGGCTTAGGAGCGTGAATACGCCCCAGCGAGGATATTCTATCAAAAATTTGAGATAATAAAACCTTGTGTGGCTTTTTCGGAAGCATCTTAATA
>NZ_JAIVFR010001032.1 GCF_020829685.1 Nostoc sp. CHAB 5715
ATCACGTCCGGTTAAACAGTTGTCATTGCGAACGGAGTGAAGCAATCGCTCCAGACGTTGTGATTGCTTCGTTTCACTTCGTTCCACTCGCAATGACATATCACAAGTAATTTATCGGACATGATATTAGGTGATGATGAGTGCTTATCCATACCGGATTGTTAGTAGGAAATCAGAACTAACTCAATCGGTATATCAAATAATTTATTTTCCGGAAATCGCCTAACAGTGATTGTAGTTGACAATTACGTAGCTTGTTTCTCGATAAAGGTGAGTATTATCAATAGCGAATTATTTTGACGCTGTAAAACGTCAAAATAATTCGTCATTGAATAAACTTGATGTTTACGACTCAAACCTCGTCAAACGTAAGCTCCACATAATTTTTATCTTTAGCAAGATTGAAGTCAATGTCATACAAAGAATTAGAACACATTATAGACGCTAAGATACAAAAAGCTATACGCAAGCACGAGGTTATAGTTGCTTTTATTAGTAGTATTATTGGCTTGATTTTTATAGCGGGTTTGTTCCATGCTATTTTGCTCAACCACACTCAAATTCATTCATATTGCTTGAGATGATTACTGGTTGCGTTCAATGGGTTAGGGGGGGTATTAGACACTTTGGGTAACAAATATAGCTTTTTAAACACCCTCTTAGAGGATCTTTAAAAAGTGATGCCTGATGTATCCAAAACTTTAGATTCTCCGACTAAATCTTCCGATAAATTGGACGACTTTGAGAAGGTTATTCCCCCCTTTTTATTAAAAATTACGAACTTGTACTGAGCTTGTCCTGAGCGAAGCCGTTGGTGCAGCCTCTCGTAGAGAAGGGCGTAGCCGAAGTATTACGAATTAACGAATTAATATGACAGGTCGCCGAGTATTGTTTTTAGGCATCATTGTAAGCATCCTCCTCACCTACGCAATTTGGCTGGGTGGGAGCATTCCTGCAAGCATCACCAAACTTCCTGACCAAGGATTAAACTGGTACTACTGGAAGCTTCCCCAACCAACCTTTTGGAGTCGAGCGACGGCTTGGGGTATGTACCTTGGACATCAGTTTAGCATTTGGGGGTGTATCTTGTGGGCGCAGCGATCGCAGTTGAAATACAACTCAGCGCTGCACCCGATTAATTACCTCATGCTTGCTATTAATGGTGTATTCATCGCTTTACACTTTCTCCAGACCTATATTTGGTACGATGCTCTAGCTCAAGATACTTCAATTTGGGCTTCTCAAGGTGCGGTTGTCCTGCTACTGGTCTTCGTACTGATTTTAGAAACGCCTCGACGCGGTTTGTTTTTTGGCAATTCTGTTCCATTTCATCAACAGTTTTTGCAAATTATCAAGCTGTACCACGGCTACTTTTTCTCCTTCGCCGCTATCTACACCTTCTGGTATCATCCAATGGAAGCGACTGCGGGGCATTTAATTGGTTTTCTCTATATGTTCTTGCTTCTGCTGCAATCGTCGTTAATCTTTAACCGCAGCCATGTAAATCCTTGGTGGACATTCACTTTGGAAATTACGGTGGTTTTACATAGTGTTGTTGTATCTTTGATGTTAGGACAAAGCAAGTGGCCAACATTTCTCTTTGGTTTTCTTGGCATTTTAATACTTACTCAACTCCACGGTTTACCTGTGAGTATCTTGACTAAACGTACTATCTACGGAGCCTTTTTAGTGAGTGTAATGGCCGTTTATGGACTGAGTGAACGCGGCTTGGGCAGAATTTACGAAGTAACCTATATTCCTCTGATTGAGTTTGGGCTAGTTGGCGTAATTTACTTAATCTTCCTGCTCATCTTATGGACAATTTCTCATTTAGAGGTTGTTTGAAAAGTGGTTGGCTGTGATTTTAGGCACTAACTGATCCCCCATAGCCCCCCTTAAAAAGGCTACGGTGTACACACAAGTCGGAAAAACTTTATTCACCAAAGATTTGCAGTGAAGCAGCGCTGCGGGAGGGTTTCCCTCCGCAGGCGACTGCTGAACCCGAAGGGTGCGTTACGCTGGCGTGACACAGCTAAATTGTTGCAATCATGGCGATGCCTGCGGTAGTCACTGACTTGTACTGAGCGTCTTGCCCTGAGTTTAGCCTGAGTGTAGCTGAAGGGAGTCAAAGCAATACGGTTCGGATAAGTCCCCCCGCTTGTGGCAACCCCCTTTTTAAGGGGGTAAAAGAGGAAATTAGCCCCCCAATTTATCGGGGGGTTGGGGGAATCTTCGCAGGGTAAACAAGCTAACCGAACCGTATTGGGAGTCAAAGTAGCTTTGTCGTACCACTTCGTGGAAGCAAGCTACGCGCAGCGTCTCGTAGAGAAGTGCGGGCTACGCCAACGCATTTGTTATTTCGGCGAACTCATTTGTTATTTCGGCGAACTCATTTGTTATTTCGGCGAACTCATTTGTTATTTCGGCGAACTCATTTGTTATTTCGGCGAACTCATTTGTTATTTCGGCGAACTCATTTGTTATTTCGGCGAACTC
>NZ_JAIVFR010001033.1 GCF_020829685.1 Nostoc sp. CHAB 5715
GGTTTCTCTTTGAACTAAATCGCTAAATATGAACTAGGGCATGAAAGTTATTACACTAAACATTCCCTAGTCTTCAAATTATATAATCTTATATTTAGTAGAACTATATTAGTTATAACCTTTGTTAGAATACACGTTTTTGCTTGTTAATTAACAAAATGTATTTGCATTAATAGCAAGGGGTTAGGCAAATATATTCAGGGGAATTTCGACTTAGTATTTTGGAGGTTTTGATAGTTTCTAATTCAGGTTTATAAACATCCTCTTCACAATCGACAATTTCGGCTATTTGAAAATGCGTAAATCCTTAGTCTAACTGTATTATATCATGTCCGATAAATTACTTGTGATATGTCATTGCGAGTGGAACGAAGTGAAACGAAGCAATCACAACGTCTGGAGCGATTGCTTCACTCCGTTCGCAATGACAACTGTTTAATACCAATTTAATGTGAAGCTGCACTAAATGAGTAACTCTCTACTCTTGGCGCTCTTGGCGTACTTGGTGAACCAGCGCTGTAGGCGGGTTTCCCACCGTAAGCGACTGGTGAACCCGAAGGGCGGTTCGTTTAATATTCTGTGCATCTTCATACAGAATTGGTATAACCGGACATGATATTAGTGGGAATTTCTGAGCCAAATAATCAGGATGTTCATGAAGCATTTTCTGCGTAAATTCTAAATTCAAAACCAGCATTTTCGTGAAATATTCCTTTTTTATGACTAAGAAATCACTTCGCATTGCACTGTTTACAGGATTGTACGCTCCTTTCTTAACTGGAGTTTCCGTAGCAGTCCACCAACGGGTTCGTTGGTTGTTAGAGCAGGGACATGAGGTTTTTCTAATCCATCCGCAAATCAACGATCGCTATCCCAAAAATGTTGGCGATCGCCCCATGCCAAGTTTAAATGAAATTCAGTCTTTCCCCAACTTCTCTGCTTACGCATTCCCCACACAACCACTGCTATTTTACAAGTCTCTGCCTCAACCGTTGAACTATCGACATTGGAGCGATACCAAGTTGCTGGAGAAATTCCAGCCCGATATTATCATAGTTGAAGAAGCCGCGCAAATGAGAGGTTTATACTCATTTTTCTTGCAAGGTTATGGTCGCCCGATTGGCACGCAATACGCAAGACGAACAGGCACACCAACAATATCACTCTTCCACACAGATATTGTTGCATATATCAAATATTACTTTGGGGATAAATTCTTTAACTTGGTTCGTCCGATCATTCCTGCTTTAGTTAAGCAATTTAGTGAGTCTTATGACTTCAATTACTTTTCTTCTAAAGAACAACTCACTAAATACGAAGAACTGAAATGCCAACGTGCCGAATACGTCCCTTATCAAGGCATCGATTGCGAAAAATTTCACCCGCGAAACATTTGTTATAACCCTATTCCTAACGACAACCGACCAACTCTCTTGTTTGTCGGACGCATCACCCCGGAAAAGAATGTCAACCAACTACTTGATATATTTCCGCTCATCGCTGCCAAAATTCCTGATGTTCATCTGGTGATTGTTGGTAGTGGCCCACTAGATGAGGAAATTCGTCAGCGTGCCGAAAAATTTGGATCGGGTATTACTGTATGGGGCGAGTCTCACGGAACAGAACTTTTAGGTTGGTTTGCTAGAGCGGATGTCTTTGTCAATCCCTCCATTACGGAAAACTTCTGCACTACAAATAACGAAGCGCTAGCGTCTGGAACCCCTCTGGTTGCAGTTATTGCACCCTCAACCTCAGAACAGGTATCTCCTGGTCGTAACGGCTTTCTTGCCCAACCCAACAACCCCACAGACTTTGCCCAAAGGGTGATTGCGATATTAGAAAATCCCGATTTGAAAGCAGATATGACTCGGAACGCTCGTCCCTCCATACTCGACTTTGATTGGTCGGCATGTATGCAAAAATTTGAAGAGAAACTTTACCAAATCGTTGAAGAAGGCACGAGGAGCAAATCATCCAGTCAGGGAGAGGTTCATCGAACTCACGTTAATTAGCGATCGCTTAAGTTTGACAAAGCCTGTTAGTTCAAGGGTGCGATCGTAGACTCGCACTGGCTCCCCTTAATCCCCTCCTCGCTTGCGGGGAGGGGAGACAAAGCATAGCTTTGGCGGGGTGGGGTTCTTCCGGTTTAATAAGCAATCAAGCCGACATCAAACAAAGCCTGCTTATGCAGGCTTTGTTTTAGATAACCCCAGACTAAAGCTCTGTGGGCGCTTTCATATTTTTGCAGGAGATTGAAGAACTAATTTTAATCAACTGCTCTCTTCACTGCATTGCCTGCATCTTCGGCTGCATTCTGGGTATTACCCTTGATATTTTCAATTCCTCGCTGAGTCCCCTTAACAACACCTTTGCGAACTTCTTCAACTGAACTGCCGATATCTTCAGCTTTTGAGATATCAGAAAGACCTGAAAATGCTTGAATACAAGTCCATGTAATTCCATCTGAATCTTTAATTTCTCTTTCCATGTCTAT
>NZ_JAIVFR010001034.1 GCF_020829685.1 Nostoc sp. CHAB 5715
CCGCTTTGATTTTTGAAATTATTTGCGTAGGCGGGGAGTAGGGAATAGGGAGTAGGGAGTAGGGAATCAGGCTTTTCGAGGTGTACGGTGTTTATTCAAAAATCAAATAGGAATCCTATAGCAATCCCGGAGATTGAAAAAAGACATTTGTTGGTTGTTCCCAAAGGCGAATGACTTGGAACCGATGGAAGGTGTCTTCCAGAGTGAATGTTGTTTGTTGCACCAGTTCGGAATTAGTCTGTTGCAGATAAATCACCACTTGGCGCATTCGCTTGTGAGGAAAACGGCGATATACTCGTAACCGATAATCAATCATCCGAAATGGAATATCGACTTTAGGCTGAGTTTGGAATTCCAGATGCAGCACAACTTCCTCAGATTGGAGTAATATCAGCGCATCAGCGCGAATTGGTTCTAAGGAAAGTTCTGAGGGACTTAACTTGGTGAGGGCTACGGGTTCTCCTAGCAGCCAGGTGGCAAAATCACTGGCGAAGGTTTCTACAAGAAATTTGCAAACACTATCAAACATGAGGAAATTTTACCAAGCGGCACAACGATCTTCTTGACTGAAAGTAGTTGATCAGTGGACATAGTTTGAAGTAAAGGTTATGACATAAAAGTCTTCTCAGTGACTAAGTATGAATTACTTCAACAATTTGACATTTCAGGTACTTTGGCATTTGCCTATAAATTTGACAGCACTACTAGCACAAACAATTACCGATCCAGACTTGATGGGTCAGATTGAAAAATCTTGGCGTCACTTTATACAAACAGGTCAAGTGTGGGCATTGTTGATTGGTTTAGTCATTGGCTATATAATTCGGAATCTAACTAGCTACGGTTGAATTTAGGGGGGAGTGGGGAGTAGGGAGTAGGGAGTAGGAAATCAGGAAAATTGTCTTCCTCTCTTCCTAAATCATCACTCCCCATTCCCCACTCCCCACTCCCCTCATAATATTTATGACCAAAGAAGAAACTTGGAGCCAGAGGTTTGAATCAGCGTTGCATCCGGCGATCGCTCGTTTTAATGCCAGTATAAATTTTGATATTGAATTAATAGAATATGACCTTACTGGTTCTCAAGCCCATGCCAAAATGCTCGCTCACACGGGCATTATCTCTCAACAAGAAGGTGAGCAACTAGTTGCAGGTTTAGAACAAATTCGCCAAGAGTACCGCCAGGGGAAATTTCAGCCTGGTGTCGATGCTGAAGATGTACATTTTGCAGTTGAACGGCGACTGACAGAAATTGTTGGCGATGTAGGTAAAAAAGTGCATACAGCGCGATCGCGTAATGACCAAGTTGGTACTGACACTAGACTCTACCTCCGCGACCAAATCCAACAAATCAGAAGCGAATTGCGAGAATTTCAAGGTGTTTTACTAGATATAGCCGAAAAACACGTTGAAACCCTGATTCCTGGTTATACTCACCTACAACGCGCCCAACCCCTGAGTTTAGCTCACCACCTCTTGGCATACTTTCAAATGGCGCAACGCGACTGGGAACGCTTAGGAGATGTTTCTCGCCGCGTGAATATCTCACCCTTGGGATGCGGTGCTTTAGCGGGAACAACTTTCCCCATTGATCGCCACTACACAGCCAAACTCTTGAATTTTGACGATATTTATGCTAATAGCCTTGATGGAGTGAGCGATCGCGATTTTGCGATCGAATTCTTGTGTGCCGCTAGCTTGATTATGGTTCACCTCAGCCGCCTTGCAGAAGAAATCATTCTTTGGTCATCAGAAGAATTTCGCTTTGTCACCCTCAAAGATAGCTGTGCCACAGGTTCCAGTATCATGCCCCAAAAGAAAAACCCCGATGTACCAGAATTGGTGCGGGGGAAAACAGGGCGTGTATTCGGTCATCTCCAGGCGATGTTGGTCATTATGAAGGGGCTACCCTTGGCGTATAACAAAGACCTGCAAGAAGATAAAGAAGGTCTATTTGATAGCGTCAACACAGTCAAAGCCTCTCTAGAAGCAATGACGATTTTGCTCAGGGAAGGCTTAGAATTTCGTAGCCAACGTTTAGCAGAAGCTGTGGCGGAAGATTTTTCTAACGCTACCGATGTCGCAGATTATCTGGCAGCACGGGGCGTTCCTTTCCGGGAAGCTTACAATCTCGTGGGTAAAGTCGTAAAAACTAGTATTGCCGCAGGTAAACTTCTAAAAGATTTGAAATTGGAAGAGTGGCAACAACTACATCCGGCATTTGCGGCAGATATTTATGAGGCGATATCCCCCCGTCAAATTGTCGCAGCCCGCAACAGTTACGGTGGTACTGGCTTTCTACAGGTAAGCAAAGCACTCACAGCCGCCCGCGCTCAAATGGCTCAATGAGGGAGTAGGGGGAGTAGCTTTCAAGGGTAGGTATTTAAAAATTAGGCAGAGGAGAAGGTGATTTGGGAAACATTAAGTTCTGGAGTAAATGTGGGCCAGGGTTCAGGAAAAAAGCCACCTTGTGGTAATGTTAAATGATTAAGA
>NZ_JAIVFR010001035.1 GCF_020829685.1 Nostoc sp. CHAB 5715
AGCCGGGTTTTTTCTGGTTTTAATTCAAGTCCTATACCAGCTAACCATTCCGAGATAGTTTCTCGGCATCTTTGTACAACGGCTTTGTTTTCATGGAGAATCACAAAATCATCCGCGTAGCGGATAATGTTTGGGGGTACAAAATGAGTACCTTTTTTATGAAACCAGGTTTCCCTACCTGCATGTGACATATCGGGGAATTCCTGTTTTATCCTTTCTTCCATTCCGTGGAGGGAAATGTTTGCCAAAAGTGGTGAGATGACACCACCTTGCGGTGTACCCTCAGATGTGGCAGTAAATGCTCCTTTGTCTATCACCCCGGATTTTAACCAGGCTTTAATTTGTTGCCTGACCTTACCCTTGATCTTCAACTTTTGGAGAAGTACTTCATGGTTGATGCGGTCAAAACATTTGGCTATGTCCGCGTCTAGCACGAATTTCGCCTTCTGTTGAATACAGAATTTAATCTGTTTTATCGCATCGTGGCATGACCTTCCGGGTCTAAAACCATAGGAATTTGGTTCAAATGCCGCTTCCCATTCTGGTTCAAGCGTAGCTTTTACTACGGCTTGTAGTGCGCGGTCGTACATTGTGGGTATTCCTAATGGGCGTTTTTCTTCTCTTCCTGGTTTTGGAATCCATACTCTACGGGTAGGTTTGGATTTGCCAGTTAGCTTTAATTGCCCTGCCAGTTCAAAACGTGCTTTTGGGGGCAGTGATTTATTACCGTCCACTCCTGCCGTCTTTTTCCCCTGGTTTTCAGTTGTTACCCTACGTACCGCTAACACCCTGTTAGACCAAGACCTCATCAACGTCTTTTGGAGTTTGCGGCATCGCTTGACATCACCACGGCGGGAAGCAGCATAGATGCGTTTTTGCAACTTGAAAACATATCTTTCAGCTTGTCGCCAATTGATAGTTTTCCATCCCTCGATATTCATTTCTGAATCCGAATTAGGCTTATTCATGGCTACATTTTACCTCTAGCTTTCCCACACTGCGGCTCACGTCTGCTTATCCCGGTGGTTAAACCATCCCTTTTAAGGCATTACCCGTTAATTCGGATTAGGCATTTGCTTCTTGAGTCATCCTACGCCTTCATGTCTTATGGCTGATGCCTACCTGTTACCAATTTCAGGAGAACATGAGGGGTTGTTTCGTTCCCAATATCCATAATTGAGCCTTTTAGGGCGTGTCTTTCCACCGAGGTTAGGAGTGGTGCGCTATCGCGGTTCCAGAATCCTGATAGTCTCTACCTCCACCGGATGTTTCCAGCCCAAGAGTGTGGCTTATGCCACTAGCTTATGACCCTTGGCAAAGGGTGACGATGGTTCAGATGACACTTTGCTTTTTCTACCCATAGACTCTTGCTTGCAGTAGGTGCTTTCAGCAATTACCACCTATTTCTGCTTTCACCCCCGCTTTACACCTTTGATAATCAGTCTGGGATGTAGGGGCTACCAATTTGTATTGGTAGTTTGCGTGCTTTTAATCCCGCACCGGGACAGTAGGACTTGGTGTATTTTGGATTGGGTTATAATTCAGTTCAAGTTAATCCTTTGAATATTTTCCCTTTCTCCTCTAGCTGTCTAGGCTAATGCTCGGTTAGATTTCCTCACCTACATGGATATTGAGTTGTCATTGGTTGAGGATTAAAGTGCGAACTCTACCCTAGAATGGGTTACTCAACCATTGCCAGCCATCCCCCTTATTCAGGTTTCGACTGAACGAATCGCACCCGGATACCCTTATTTAGGTCTTTGGTTGCGATCGCCCAAGATTGTCCCTGCCTTCCTTGGGGATTACCGTATTCTGCATTGCAGTACTGTCGCGCAAATAAAGCACTTCCAGCACCATGTCTTCCTTCAGTGTTGCTGCCAAATACGAAAATCTGGTATGAAGCTAGTTTGGTAATTCTGTCAGGAATAATTTTGTAGGGATGATTATTTGACATTTGGTTCTTTTACCCAAAAGAAAAGATTGGGGTATCTGTGATTAAATTTTTCTACTTCTGCTTGAGCAGCAGTTAGGTTATCCCATAATTCCATCTCACCATAATCACCTCTTATCATTGCTTCTTGTCTAGAATTTGGATGAGTGAAAATTAAGGGTAATGCTTCTTTACTAGAATTTTTTCTTCGCCAACAAATACAGGAATTGTCCATTTTATATAAACTGATAATAGAATGAATTACTATCAGTTTATATTTTTATTATGCTGACTGTTTAATCTTGGTTAAGGCTATTAACATTTCTTCTCGGTTGAGATGTCGTTTCTTACCTGTTTTGGATTCCTGGATAGCGTAACTCCATTTTATTCCAGCTTGTGAGCATCTTTTTCTTAAGTGTTGAACAGTCATCTGTTTGGTTGTAGATACTTGATTTTTGTTTTTGTTAGATATCTGAATTTTGGATTTTTCAGTTAAGGTCTCGGTTTTAATTACACTGTGTTTTGTAGATGTAGTGCAGTTACAGTGTTTTTCAAGAGCGATA
>NZ_JAIVFR010001036.1 GCF_020829685.1 Nostoc sp. CHAB 5715
GGTGATAAAACTCTCAAAATAATAGCCAAAACCTGAAAAACCACTACCGACCCTTGAGGTTAACTATTACTAATTGCAGCGAATCAGCTTCGTTGTATCCAGCTTTTTTGAGATTGTTGTAGTGAGTTTCTAGGATGAGAATATCTTGCGATCGCCAAGAGACTTTTTTCGCAACTACAGCAATTTGCTTGGCTAAGTCTTCTCGTAATCGTGCAAAATCTCGGCTGGGTTCCCAAGCTTGGGCAAATATTTTGAGAGTTTTATCACCTTGCTCGTGGCTCAATGAAGTAGGAATCGTTTTAGTGTCGAAACTACCCGTCATGAATATCGCGTGATTCGCTTATGGGAAGAAAATCCTGAACTATTCCTTAATGACCCAGCTTTATTACCATTAGCACCACTGGCCGCAACCAGTCAACCCCAAGCTTTGTTGCAACAAGTTGTGGTCAAAGTTAATCAACTTGAGCCAAGACAACGACCAGAAATTTCCGCTTATACCCAAATCTTAGCGGGGTTAAAATACGAAAAGGACTTGATTAGACAATTATTTCGGGAGGGTATGATGCGCGAGTCAGTGATTTATCAAGAAATTCTCGCTGAAGGGGAACAACGCGGCGAACAACGAGAACGAGCGCTCATTCTCCGTCTGCTTACACGAAGGGTGGGAGAATTACCCCAAGAGGTGCTAGACCGGATTGAAACTCTCTCTTTAGAACAATTAGAAAATCTCGGTGAAGCATTGTTGGATTTTCACGCTCAAGCGGATTTAGAAGCCTGGTTTAGTACATTAGAGTAGCAACTAATTAAATCTAGTCTCTATATCGCTCGTTAATGTCTTTTGATAACCTCTGCAAACTCCTGTCTGAAAAACATCCTGCTACCTTTGCCAGTTGGGTATTAGGAACACCGCAAACCAGCGTCACAGTTCTCAAAACCGAATTGAGCATTGAACCAATTCGCGCAGATTATGTAACATTTTTACAACTACAAGGACGCATTCTCCATCTGGAATTTCAAACCAAACTAGAATCTACGCCACCCCTACCCCTGCGGATGCTAGATTATTGGGTACGCTTGTATCGTTTGTATCGTCTACCAATAACGCAAGTTGTCGTATTATTGCTTCCCCCTTCACCAGAAACAGTAATTGAAACTGCCTTTAGTGTCGAAACTACTCATCACGAATATCGCGTAATTTGCATGTGGGAGGAAAATCCCGAACTATTCCTCAATGAATCGGCTTTGTTACCATTAGCACCACTGGCTGCAACCACGCAACCCCAAGCCTTGTTGCAACAAGTTGTGGGAAAAGTTAATCAACTTGAGCCAAGACAACGACCAGAAATTTCCGCTTACACCCAAATCTTAGCGGGGTTAAAATACAATCAAGATTTGATTCGACAATTATTTCGGGAGGGTATTATGCGCGAGTCAGTGATTTATCAAGAAATTCTTGCAGAAGGAGAACAACGAGGAGAACAACGAGGAGAACTAAGAGGACGAAAAGCAGAAGGGCAATTGCTCATTCTCCGTCAACTTACTCGACGGGTGGGAGAATTACCCCAAGAGATGCTAGACCGGATTGAAACTCTCTCTTTAGAACAATTAGAAAATCTCGGTGAAGCATTGTTGGATTTTCAGGCTCAAGCGGATTTAGAAACCTGGTTTAGTACATTAGACAAGAGCGTGAAAATGACGTAGGTATAATTTATGAATTATGCCTACCAAGGATTTCGGACAACGCATAATTAATTTCACTCCTATGTCTATTAGATGAATTTTTCCATTTGAGCCAATGTCTGATGGCGATAGGGAAAAAATAGTTTCAGCAGAAGAACGAAAGCGAGTTGAGCTTGTCAGATTGCCAGATTAAAGCTCAATTAACTTGAAGCCCCAAGGTTTGAGAGCCGCTAGAGCTATTTCTGGATCTACACCTTCATAAACCTCCCATTCCAACGGATGCTCTTTAGGATGTCCGTCGCCGACATTACCTGCAACTTTAATTATCGGACAGTTGGCGATGCGATCGCGCTCCAACCCTTTTGGAATTGCTAGTTGGATTTTGTGACCGATAAACTTCGCTGTACTTTCATTAGCTACAGATTCACGGATTAAACAAATATCACCAGCAGTCCCCCAAGTAGTTTGGTAAATGTGGAGGAACGATATATAGGTTGCAGGTTTGATGGATCTTTTGAGAACATGCATTATCTGTAATCCTTACACTATGAGTCAAAAATCATAAATCATACAAGTATTTTGTATCACGTTCGTAGGGAAGAATGTTTTTAATTAACATTTTGCATCTAGTCCAGGTGATTATAGCGGTTCCCAATTGCATGGAATACAGACCTAACTCCTAACTCTAGCCCTGTCAAGGTGACTGTTTTGCAGTCGCCAAAAGTTTGGCAGTCGAGACATGTGGATGTTGAGGGTCATACAATGGAAAAGTCTTTCTTCTTCTTTGGAGCACGGGTGTGTTTGAGAAAAGA
>NZ_JAIVFR010001037.1 GCF_020829685.1 Nostoc sp. CHAB 5715
TGGTCTAATAAATAATAATTGCTGAAACAAAGTGTTAGCATCTGCCTTGCTAGATCACGGATATTAACTGAGCATTTAAGTAGTGATTCGATGGAAATTGGCAGTCATGATGGCTGAACGCAATATTAGTAACAAAGAACTGGCTCTCTTAACTGGAATGAATCCTCGATCGGTTTCTAGGCTAAAAGTTCGTCGCCACCTCACCAGAATTGACGAAACCACGTTGAATGCACTTTGCAAAGCCCTGAAGTGTCAGCCAGGGGACTTATTGGTTTATGAAGAGGATAAACCTGATATTAAAGAGAAATAGCCCGATAAAGACCATCACAGACCGACTGCAATCTACTAAAGATTTCTCAAAAACCTTTCCACCTTTTGCCAAATAGAAGATGTCCTCTTGTTACTCACACCACCCGCACTCAAATCTGACAGAGTGGGAAATGATGCAGACTTAGCATAGGGGCCATTTCGCAAAACTTTAGCTAGGATATTGTTATTCTCGCGCAAACCTTCGTAAAAAAAGAATACCTCTCCTTGAATGCCAAGTTGGCGATTGTATTCAATTGCCTGCACTAGATATTCTGGACTAATGCAGTAAGAGCCAAGCTTCATCAGTATTCCCGGTGCTAACTTGGGCAGTGTCGCATCTGTGAACTGCTGGTTTACTAGTTTATCAGCGATCGCCTGATAACTCCTAAAGTCACGCCGATAAATCTGCGGCTGAATCAGATCAACTATTCCTCGCTTTAGCCATGTAGGTGAGTCTTGCAGATATTCCTGGAATGCCCAATCATGAATATTAGGTGCGATCGCAACTAATAAATTAGGATTCACCGCTTTCACCTCCCGGTAGAGACGTGCCAAAAAGTCAGTGAGAATATCTGCACGCCACTGTAACCATTGTCTATCCTTGGGGTTTTGTGGCGGATTGCGATCAAATTCCTGGCGATAGCGGGTGACAGTTCCCTCGTCATAGCCACCTTCACAGGGTAATGCTGGGAAGCGATCGTCTCCTTGAACACCATCCACATCATAATTCTTCACAACTTCTAGCACCAAGTTCAACAAGAACTCCTGCACTTGTGAGTCGAGTGCATTCAACCATTCAAAGCCGTTTTTCTTCAGTAAGTTACCATTACAATCACGTGCAGCCCATTCCGGTTTTTTCTGTAAAAGTACACCACCATTCAAATTGTAGGAACTGGCAAAACCGTATTCAAACCAAGGAATAACTTTCAATCCAACTCGCCGCGCCTCAACTACCACTTCTTCTAAAGGGTCACGACCTACAGACATAGGGTCAATTTCGACTCCAAATGTCTTCTGCATTGTTTGACTAGGATACAGAGTTACTGCCTTATTCCAAACAACGGGAAACACCACATTAAATCCCGTCTCGGCAAGCAAATCCATCGCCTCAGCAATGCGTTGCTTTGACCTGAGAACCTTACTATCAGTAGTGGTTAGCCAGATACCACGGGTTTCTATCGTATCCATTTATGTATCAAATAATTATGTTATCCAGCTTGATATAGCAGTCCTAAATCATATATGAAAGCTTGTCTTTCTTCTCTTCTCTACGAGAGGCTGCGCGTCTACGTTCATTTTCACAAATTCAGATAGGATTGCTATATATTTTCGTACTTATATGAAACTCTGCTGATTTCTTACCAGCATCTACCCAAAGGAAAATTGTAATTCTAAAACTATAGCGTTTCCTAATCACACAGCAAGCTCTCGAAGAGCCTACCGTGTACACACAAGTCATCGAATTACCCAAAACAAAAGAAAAACCTCACCCTGTCCTATCGGACATCCCTCTCCTTACTAAGGAGAGGGACAGGTTTTACGTAGTAAAACCAGGGTGAGGTATCTCAGGGGTTATGAGGCTGGCGTTGCAGAGAAAGCGGGATGATTTTGCTAGTTTTGTGGGATGGGCATCTTGCCCGTCCCTTGTATTTCAGGGCGGGCGAGACGCCCACCCTACAAGAATCATCCCTTGATTCAGCAACGCCATGAGGCTTAACCGTAAATTGCGTTCAGAAAGACTTGTCTATACACCGTAGCCTCGCTTGCTCTTAGAGGGTTGGGGGTGGGGTTCTTGTACCTCACGAACCCCTATATCTCCCAGCAGATGTTTTGACCAAAAGTATTACACATAATGAATATCACCAACAAAAAATACAACAGATGACTGTAACAGAACTGACTTGGAAACACGAATATATAACAACCAATGGGGTAAAACTACACTACGTTACTCAAGGTGAAGGCCCTTTAATGTTGATGTTGCATGGGTTTCCTGAGTTTTGGTACTCTTGGCGGCATCAAATACCAGAATTTGCTCAAGATTTTAAAGTCGTCGCCCTTGATTTGCGTGGCTACAACGATAGTGATAAACCAAATGAGCAATCAGCTTATGTAATGGATGAGTTTATCAAAGATGTTGAGGGAGTAATTAAAGGATTAGGATACCAAAAATGTGTATTA
>NZ_JAIVFR010001038.1 GCF_020829685.1 Nostoc sp. CHAB 5715
TTATCTACGTAGGCGGGGAGTGGGTAGAGACGCGATTAATCGCGTCTGTACGGAGTAGGGAATAAGGAATTAGGCTTTTCGAGTTGTACCGAGCTTTTTCAGAAATCAAATATTAGTCCTATATGAATGTAGGTTGGGTTTCGTCCCTCAACCCAACACCTCAAAGTCTTGTAATTGTTGAGTAACACTAAAGTTCAACCCAACCTACGATTATCCACAAAGCCAAGCGTATTGCTCTATATCGCTTTTATGAAGATGCCGTAACAGCGATCGCTGTTACGGCATTAAGTCAAACATTATTTTAAAGTTGAATGCTACTACGTAATTTTGAAGTGGCTAGGGGAGTTGCTTATTGCACATCAGTGCGCCTGAGCTATGGAAAGCGTAAGGTGATGTCTACGACGGGCATAGATGTAGCACCTTTTCCATTAAGATTGTGTGGCGATCGCTTTCTTGTTTTCCGAGAGTGACAAAAAATTTTTTACCTAATTGCCTTCTTTTTCTTCAGCCATATTCCCAACAACCCAGCAATTGCTATTCCTCCAATACTTGATGGTTCAGGCACAGGTATTACACTCACATTATCTAAGTAGAGAAATGCGTATCTATCCACATACCCAAACTTTAACTCTGTAGATGATGCGTCTGCCGTAAAATTGAAATTATATTGTGTGTATGGCTGGTAAGAAATGTTTTTTTGATCAAAAATCTTATTTCCACCTACAAATGTCTGAAATTCATTATCAAGGTCAGGTGCCTCGGCTACAGATGCTAAAAAGTAACTAAGTTCGTATGTCTGACCAGGTTGTGTAGAAAGGGTCTGTGATATGTAGCTAAGGTCTACAAATCCACCAAGTGATAAACCCTGATTCCCACTATGATGTAGAGGAAAATTGCTAATTTTAGTTAATGATGTATTTATCGGATCACCAGATTTAATCCAGTCTGTAACATTAGGATTTGTCACGTTGGGATTGTTAGGATCTACGAGGGGGTCCAGTTCAAAGCTTCCGTTTTTAACAAGTTCTGCCGCTTGTGCTGCTGTATTATAAGTATTGGTAATCACAGCAGTGCTAATTAAAGTAGTACTAACACTAAAAACAATAATTGATAGTTTTTTAGTTAACTTCATAAAACTTGACTCCAAATAATTCCAAATTCTGACAATTAAAATGAGTTGATAATTACATTTATGCTGGCTCTAAGTAGTTGTCAAGAAAACTTACCCTGACTATAAAGCCAGACATTGCTTGGGTTTTTACTATTTTGTCAAGCTAGTGTGGTTTATTCATCACCATTATCTACGCCTGAATTTCCATAGTTTTATCTTTGATGTTTAGGTCTAGCTTTAACACTTACATCATCCAGATATAAAAACCCATACTTGGCTATAGAAGCAAACTTTATCTCGGTCGATCTTCCTTTTGCTTTAAAATCTAATGTGTATTGCGTATAGGGTTGGTAAGGAGTATTGTTTTTTACATCAAGCTTCTTTCCACCTATAAAAACCTTAAATTTATTATTAAGGTCAGGTGCTTCCTCTATGGATGCTAAATAGTAAGTAAGTCGGTACTGTTTACCAGGAACTGTACGGATAGTCTGTGATATGTCGCTAATGCTTGAAAATCCACCAAGTGATAAACCCTGGTTCCCAGTGTTAGGAAAGTTGCTAATTTTACTCAATGTTGTATCTATCGGATCGCCAGACTTAATCCATCCTGTAACATTAGGATTTGTAACGTTGGGATTATTAGGATCTATGAGAGGATCGATTTCAAATCCCCCGTTGGTAATCAGCTCTTGTCCTTCTGCTTGTACTGCTGATTTATAAGTATTGCTAATCACAGTAGTATGAATGAAGGCAGTGGTCAAACTACAAACAATAATTGAGAATTTTTTAGTGAACTTCACGAAACATGACTCCAAAAATAGTTCAAATTTCACGACAACGACGTGGTGATTAAGGCGCGAGAAAACCATAACCTTTAAAGATATTCTGGGCAGTAGTACCAGTTAAGTAGTTAGAAAAATTTCGTGCCGTCGTTAAAACTGTAGTTCTGGTGAGTATACCTAGTGGGTAGACAATTGGATCGCTCTCTCTTGTTAGAGCAGTTTGTACGACTCTTACCTTGTTAGAAATGGCAGCATCAGTTGTGTAAACAAAACCTGCATTAATAGTTTTATTTACACCGTTAACTTGAAGAGTTTTATTTTCAACAGCAGTTAAAACGGTACGGACATTACTAGCAAGGGATAATTTAGGACTAACAGTCGTGAAAATACCTCGACTAGTAAGAACTTGTTTGGCATAATTTCCTGCTGGTACAACTGGAGGAGTACCTGTGTAGTCACCTATAGCAATGCCAGCATGGCCTGGTCGTAGATCAGCTCGGTGTCCTTGGGGTCGCGGGCGATGGCCTGGGCCAGCAGGTCGTAGGCGGCCTGGTACTGCTTGTTGTCGCGCAGCAGTTGCACTTCGGCGGTGAGCT
>NZ_JAIVFR010000103.1 GCF_020829685.1 Nostoc sp. CHAB 5715
ATATTTGATTTATGAAAAAGCTCGGTACAGATCGAAAAGCCTAATTCCTTATTCCCTACTCCCTACTCCCTACTCCCCACTCCCCGCCCACGTAGATAATTTCAAAAATCAAATATGATTCCTATATATACCTATCAAGGTAAAATATTTGCGATTATATGGGGGTGTAAAAATTTTTTATCATTTTTGCATAAAAAATAAAATATAAATTGAGGTAATTTATGCCCAAAATTTTAATAATAGAAGATGAAGAAGCAGTTCGTGAAAACATTTTGGATTTGTTAGAAGCTGAAAATTTTGAAACTGTTGCTGCGGCTAATGGCAGAATCGGAGTACATTTGGCTATCTCCGAAGTTCCCGATTTAATTCTCTGTGATATGATGATGCCACAACTTGATGGTTATGGCGTACTAACAGCGTTACGTCAAGATCCATCAACAGCAACAATTCCCTTCATTTTTCTCACTGCAAAATCTGCTAAATCTGACTTCCGCCAAGGGATGAATATGGGTGCTGATGACTATATAACTAAGCCTTTCACTTGTGCTGAGTTATTAAGTGCCATCATGAACAGATTGGAAAAGCACGCTACTTTAAAAAGGTATTTATCCCCTCAAGCTCTAATTAACAACTTGTCTCCAAAGATGCAGCTATTAGAAATTAGCTTACACCGGGCTATCAAACAACATAATTTTGAAGAGTTTGAAATTTATTATCAACCAATAGTCGATATTGCTTCTGGAAAAATAGTAGCGGCTGAAAGTTTATTGCGCTGGCAAAGTTCCGAATTGGGGCTGATTTACCCGACAGAATTTATCCCGTTAGCAGAGTCTACAGGATTAATTGTTCCACTTGGAAAATGGGTATTAAAAAGGGTTTGTCAACAAATAAAAATATGGCGTGATTTTGGAATTTATTCCCTAATTTTTGCTGTCAATTTGTCAGTAATTGAATTCAATCAGCCAGGTTTTATTGAGAAAGTAGTCAACTTTATAGATATTAATGGTTTGGAACCACATTATTTAGAGCTAGAACTCACTGAAAGTATGATTATGCAAGATGTAAATAGTGCGATCGCTACTATGAGCAAATTGCAATCGTTGGGTGTAAAAATTGCGATCGATGATTTTGGTACGGGCTACTCTTCTCTAATTTATCTGAAAAACTTACCAATTAACACATTAAAAATAGACCGTTATTTTATCCATAATGTTGCAACTGATCCACAGAAATCAGCCATTACTAAAGCATTAATTCAAATGGCTCACAATCTCAATCTAGATGTAGTTGCTGAAGGTGTCGAAACGGAAGCAGAACTGGGTTTTTTACGCCAACACAACTGTAATTCTATGCAAGGCTTTCTATTTAGTCGTCCATTGCCAGCAGCAGAATTTGAAAAAATTTTATTGACTAAATAAATGCTTATATAGGACTCCTATTTGATTTTTGAAAAAACTCCATACAACTCGAAAGGGCTGATTCCCTACTCCCTACTCCCTACTCCCTACTCCCTACTCCCTGCCTACGCAAATAAGTTCAAAAATCAAATCGGATTGCTATATGTATGAATATTGGGGAATGGGGAATGGGGATTGGGCATGGGGGAGTAAATTATTTTCTCAGTACTTAGTACCTTAATAGGGTGAGTAACTCAGAAAAATCGGACTTTAGACTGGCGACAATTATTCAGTCTCAAGTCTAAAATAAAAAAATTGTGTCATAGTGTCTACCGCCATGAAAGTCTTTGCGCGTTTCTTGCTACCAGTTTTTTTACTGACCTCGGTAGCAGGCTGTAACCAGACTCGCGCTTCCTCAGATAATTCCACACCACAAACACCTGTACCTTCTGCTCAACTGACACAGAATCCTACACAGTCAAAAGATATCGTTCGGACTGAAGCACTTTCACCCACGCCTATCCGCATCAATCTGAAGAATTTACCAGCACCTTTCGCTACAGAAAGTGCCTCTAAGCGACCTGAGGTTGTGCCCATTCCGGAAAATCCAGTGCTTGGCGTACCACCAGGCTTTAGAGTTAACGTTTTTGCAGAAGGTTTAGATGCCCCACGCTGGCTAGCTTTAACCCCTAGCGGTGATGTCCTGGTGACTGAAACCGGGCAAAACCGCATTCGTCTGTTACGTGACAGCAACGGTGACGGCGTAGCCGACGTTCGAGATACCTTTGCTAGTAGGGACAACGGACTCAATAGACCCTTTGGTATGGCTTTTGCAGGTGATTCCTTTTTTCTGGGGAACACAGATGCTGTGGTTCGTTTTCCCTATACGAAAGGTCAAAATAAAATTACAGACAAGGGAGAAAAAATCGCTGACTTACCTGCTCAAGGTTATAACAATCATTGGACACGCAATGTCGTTGTCTCTCCCGATGGCAATAAATTATATGTTTCAGTTGGTTCAGGAACCAATGTCGATGAAGAACCCCTACCACGGGCTTCAGTACAGGTGATGAATTTAGATGGTTCCCAGCAGCAAACATTTGCTTCCGGCTTGCGTAATCCTGTTGGTTTAGACTTTCATCCTCTAACTAACGAACTTTACGCCACTGTCAACGAACGCGATGGAATCGGTGATGAGTTGGTTCCAGATTATCTGACACGCGTTAAACAGGGGGCATTTTACGGCTGGCCTTATGCTTATCTGACACCAAACAACCTAGATCCGCGCCAAAAGACGGATGACAAAAGTAAACGCCCCGACTTAGCAGCCCGTACCCAAACGCCAGATGTGCTGTTCCAGGCGCATTCAGCAGCATTGGGTTTGCAGTTTTATGATGCTAAAACGTTTCCAGAAAAATACCGAAACGGTGCTTTTGCTGCTTTTCGTGGTTCTTGGAACCGCGATCGCGGCACTGGTTATAAAATTGTGTTTGTTCCCTTCGATGCTAAAGGGCGATCGCTTGGCTACTACGAAGACTTTCTCACAGGATTTTTGCTAAATCCTTCTGTACCAACCACTTGGGGACGACCTGTAGGTTTACTTGTGTTACCAGATGGCAGTTTACTACTAACAGAAGAAGCCAATAATCGAATTTATCGTATTCAGTATACGGGGGGTTAAGCAATTCACCCATTCAAACATTTAAAAATTCACGGATAGGATCTGTTGCCTGGAGTAAAGTTAGAGCAGTTGTCATCAATAGAAATGTTGTGGCTGCATTTCCCTACCCAGGTTTATCCTGTTTAGGGTAAATTACTAAAAAATACTAATACTCATCTAGTTGAGAAATTCATTATGACTCCCAATGAAAATAATACTCAGTCAAATATCAACGAATTATCTCCACATTCAGGTACACGATACTGGGGTGAAGTAGAGGTGATCGAGGAGGGAGAAACCTATAGAATTAGTCGTGTTGAAATTAAGCCCAGGCACGGAATTAAACCACAAATCCATTATCATCGCAATGAACATTGGGTTGTAGTCTCAGGTGTAGCCAAGGTAACTTGTGGCGATGCGGAAATATTACTGAATCGAAACGAATCAACTTATGTTCCCGCAGCAACCCTACATAAGGTAGAAAATCCTGGACAGATTCCGCTAGTTCTTCTGGAAATCCAAAATGGTGAATATTTGGGCGAAGATGATACGGAACGCCCCTATGATTTAAATTTGGTTAAACCTGTAGCTGAAGGTCAGTAAGGTCTAGGGATGAGGGGGATGAGGAGGATGAGGGGGATGAGGAGGATGAGGAGGATGAGGGGGATGAGGAGGATGAGGAGGATGAGGGGGATGAGGGAGCAGAAGAAGAATAACAATAATGCCCCATGCCCCATGCCCCATGCCCCATGCCCCATGCCCAATGCCCAATCCCCAATGCCCAATAATGCCCAAATCAAAACCATCCTTCTTGTTCCAGGGTTTCAATAAGCTGTAAACCACGGGGATCACCCACTCCTAACAGTGAGGCTTTAGCGTCTGCCCGGACTCCTAAATCTTGGTCTTCGGCAAAGGCTTGAATTAAAGCGTCGATCGCTGTGGCATAAACTACATTAGAAGGCAGTTCGCGGCACAGTTGACCAATTGCCCAAGCACTGTTACTCCGCACTGCTGCCACCGGATCTTTAACTAAGGCTTGAATTAATGGTGGAATTGCCCCTATAACTGCTTCATAACTCACTTCTGCCATCTGTGCTAAGGCGCTAGCAGCCCACAAACGCACTGCGGAAATATCAGTTCTGAGGGCATCTGCTAGGGGCGGTAAAGAACGGCGATCGCGACAGTTTCCTAAAGCCCAGACAACGCCTTTACGCACATAGCCATTCCAATCACTGTTTAGTTGAGCAATTAATGGACTCACTGCCTCTGAACTAGGATTGCGTCCAAGTGCATAAGCTGCACTCACCCGCACTAAGGGACAGGTATCACTTAACAGGCGAATCAGATGGGGGGTAGCACGCGCATCTTCTATATCACAAAAAGCACGCGCCGCTAACATTCTTTGTTGGGGCTGGGCATTTTCCAGCAGGGCTAGCATCACTTCTGGATCTGGCTTTGCCACAACTGATTCGGCAGTTAGCGGCTCTATTTTATCTAGGGGGCTTTCTAGCTCCTCCTCAATATCGAGTAGGCTTAGATCGTCTTCGTCATACATAATTTCATTTCAATCCCGAAAAGGGATTAACACATAATCCCTCACGCCAATAAGTTAAAGCTTTATAAGTATTAGTTGCGTAATTATACACTTTCCTTTCTCCTCGTTGAGTTTTATAAGAAGAATTCAGAACTCAGGAGTCAGAATTCAGAATTGAATTCTGGACGACTGGGTAATGAATATTGGTTTAAAACCTTGCCCCTTGTGGGCAAAAAAAATTAAAATATTATTCCTAATTAAAACTCTATCCCTTTATGGGTAGAGTATTCTGAATTCTGTATTCTGTATTCTGACTCCTGTTTTATCCAAACGAGTAACGCCCTAACTCAGACGCTTAAGTATTTTACTGCTATCCTATAGAAATCATATTTGATTTCTGAAATTATCTACGTAGGCGGGGAGTGGGTAGAGACGCGATTAATCGCGTCTGTACGGAGTAGGGAATACGGAATCACGCTTTTCGAGTTGAGGGTGAGCTTTTTCAGAAATCAAATCATAGTCCTATAGTTTATTTTTCTGCACTCAGGAATTTTACCATCCAGAGGGATTGGGTTTGATAACCTAACTGATTGTAAAGATTTAATGCGGGTTTGTTGGATTGAAAAACTTGCAATCCAATCTGGCGATCGCCTCTTTGAATAGCCCAATTTTCCACATATTGCATCAAGGCTGTACCAATACCTCGTCGCCGATGTTCTGGTACAACGTAGAGGATAAAAATGTGAGCATGACGGTTTCCCTGCACTTGATCTATAGCATTACCCACCCAGAGGCAGGCTATCGGGGGATGGGCATTGGGCATTGAGAATGGGGCATGGGGCATGGGGCATGGGGCATTGCTTATTCTTCTTGTCTCCCTCATCTCCCCCTGCTCCCCCTGCTCCCTCTGCTCCCTGCTCCCTGCTAAGAACTTCCCTTCCTCTTCTACCCACCACAAGGGCGTATCGCTGGAGAAGTATTGCTTAACTGTTTGCTCTAGGTGGGAAAAATCCTCATTAGGAAAGAGATCCTGGTAAGTTCGCTGCATGAATTTAAGCAGCAGCGATCGCTCCAATGTGGAACCACGGCGAATAATATACCCTGGTAGTAGTTGCTCAGACACTTCTGACGTTGATTAACTTAGCTAGCTGAGTTTTGTGCTGGTGGGAAATTAGCAGGAGTCGGTTGAGAACTTACCCCCACCTCTTCAATTGGTGCGGGTGCTACCATATCGGAGGGTAAAAAGATACGGGCGCTGACTGCTACCAGGGCAAAGACAAATACCAAAACTACAAGCAAGGGAGCGATATACTGACGAAAAATAGCCATATTTTAATTGTAAAAAGAGCTACGAACTTTTATGAGAGTCTAGCTAAAGATTTGTGAAGTATTCTTGATTTATTTTAGCGATTTTTTGTGTATCGATAATGGGGAATAGGGAATAGGGAATAGGGAATAGGGAATAGGGAATGGGGCATTGTTATTCTTCTCTTGCTCCCCCTGCTCCCTCATCTCCCCCTGCTCCCCACTCCCCACTCCCCACTCCCCACTCCCCACTCCCCACTCCCCACTTTTGCACTATTGGCGATCGCGCTCTAAGTCATCAAGGACTCTCTCACAATACCAATTCTCTGGCATCCCAGGATAAGTCTCCTTTGCTTGTTCAATTAACCGTTCGGCAGCAGCAGTGTCACCAGATAATTTAGCGATTAGCCTGTTTTTGAGATAGCTATCAGATACACCATCGTCTACCTGGTTTGGTATGCCTTCATTTCTAGTTGATGGCCGGGACTGATCTCTTTGCAACTGCCAAAACAAAACATAATAAAGTGTACCAAAAATTAAAATTAGGCTGAGTGTTCCGAAAAAAGTTAGGAGGTTAAATGTTAGAAATCCTAGAACTAACTGCGACAGAACATACCCAAGTAATAAACCAGTGAGTAAGAGGATGAATGTGCCGACAGCAATAACTACTTGATTCCCCATATATCCTCTTCTTCTTCCTCAAGTCCTGGTCTGGAGACTGCCACTGGCTGAGGGTTCCAGGGGGCAAATACTGGCAATAGGAGTAGTCCTGGTACAGCGGCGGCGATGGTAATTAAGAAAAATATAGGCCAACCCGTGCTTTGTGCGATCGCGCCTCCAGGGGACGCCAGAATATCGCGGCTGACGGCCATTAAGCTGGATAACAAAGCATATTGGGTTGCGGAAAATCGCTGGTTACAAAGACTCATCAAAAAGGCAACAAAGGCTGCTGTCCCCAATCCACCACAAAATTGTTCTACGTTGATGGCAAGTACCATAGCTTGGTAGTTTTTACCGATGTATGCTAGAAAAAAGTAAGCTAAATTACTTACTGCTTGTAGAATACCAAAAACCCAAAGTGATCGATTGATGCCAATAGCACTCAAAATTGAACCACCTGCTAAAGCGCCGACAATCGTAGCAATTAACCCCATCCCCACCTGAATTGCCCCAATGTCGGTTTTGGTAAAACCAGTTTGCAGCAAAAAAGGCGTGGTCATATTGCTCAACAAAGCATCACCTAGCTTGTATAGGGTAATGAATGCAAGCATTAAAATAGCTGTAATAATCCCTTGACGCTGAAAAAATTCCTGAAATGGCAAAATTACAGCATCAGCGAGAGAAGCTGGAGGGCTAATTTCCTTGGGTTCTGGTGCGAACAAGGTGGCAAGAATACCAATTACCATCGTCCCTGCCATAAACAAGTAAACCGATGACCAAGGCAGTTTGTCAGCAAGTATTAAGGCTAAAGCACCCGCGACTAACAAGGCTATTCGATAACCTAAGATAAAAACTGCTGCACCAGCCCCCATTTCTAGTTTTTCTAGAACGTCGGTACGGTAGGCGTCAACGGCAATATCTTGAGTTGCACTGATAAAAGCAATGACTATGGCGTTGATTGCTAGTAGCTGTAATGCTTGTTTGGGTTGTTGGAAAGCCATGACTGCGATCGCTATGATTAAAGCAATCTGCGTCAAAATTAACCAACCCCGTCGTCGTCCCAAAACTGGCAGGGTGAACCTGTCCACCAATGGCGCCCAAAAAAACTTCAAGGAATAAGGCAAACTGGCGAGGCTAAACCAACCAATAGCGGCTAAATCTACCTTCTCCTCGGTCATCCAAGCTTTTAAGGTATTACCGATTAACAATAACGGTAAACCCGATGAAAAACCTAAAAATAATAAAGCCGCCATCTTGCGACTACCGAAAACTTCCAGTAGCGATTTAATTTTCCTCATAGTTTCAAATTTTTGCCTCTTTTGAGGAAATATCAATAAAATACAACGAGGAAATGTAAAAGTATATCATGTAACTAGTACCTATAAAGGTTTGAATTATCAAAGCGGCAGCAGTTCCCTATATAATCCCTATCAGGGATTGAAACTCGTCATAGTTGCTGTGTGATTTCCCGCAAACATGACAAACTACCAAGATTTACTTGGGTTAAATACAAATTCAGGATAACCTTATAGTGTCAGCGTTTTCTTAATTTTCCTTAATTGAATAAACCTGATGCCCCCTGATTTCTACCCCGTGTGCAGCAAGGCATTTTTCCCAACCTTCACGCGTACCAATGTCGCTTTTTTGGTTCAGCAGCCCTAATTCCTGTTCTTGTTGGGTGAGTTTAGCAAATTCTTCGTAACGAGGATAGTTGCTGGTAACAAATGTTTCCTTACGGTGCAAAATCGGCGGATTTGCCCTAGTTTTGTAGTCTCGATGAGTGACGAAGAGAGTTTTTAAATCAATACCGATGCTGGCTTTTAACGCCGGATGGGGATCAGTGTCGAATTCGGGGTAAGACAGATAGGATATTTGCGGTTTATCAGTGTGATATTTGATTAATGTGGCTTCATCGACACGCCCAATGGTGCGGCTAGCGCAACCTTCACAAATTCGTAGTACGGGGTCAAGTGCTGCTAATGCGGAAACATGGACGTAAAGCGCACCGCGTGTATGTTTACCAATTTTGCTTTTTTCACACGCAGTTTGAATTACCCCAGATTTACCTAAGCTGAAAAGTTTTTGGTCGGCTACTTGACAAGCTTCCTCGTAGCTACTAAAAAAAGCTTTAATATCGTGACGCATTTCTGGGGCTAGCTTTTGCCAAGCAGGACGTTTATCAAAGTGAGTCAGGGCGAGATAAACTTGGATATCCAAAGAACGACGATAAGCGATCGCATCCCATTCTGCTTCATCGGTAGCTTGTAAAACTACACCAAAGGCGCGGCGAAAGTTACCAAATTCGCTCAGTAATTCCTGTTCATTTTCCAATTCACCTTTGGCAGGTAGTCTACCGCGCTTGGTAAAAAAAGCCATGAGTGGTTGCAGCTGTTCTTGATAGTCTTCAAACCGTTTGGTGGGGATGCGGACTCGCGGTGTAGAGGTGGTAGAAAAAAAGCGGATAGCTTTGTAACTTTCTTTTTCGGCTTCATCTCGAAAAACAAAGTAGACACCTAAAGCGATCGGTACTGCATCGACATTTAAGACTTCATCAATATAAGTTTTGAGTTCTTCTTGTTCGTAATATTTCTGAAAAGTATTGCGGCGTGTCACAATGCCATCATTGTAAGCAAGTTGGGTTTTGCTGGGAGCGTTAATCAGTATTTGAGCCGCGACAATTAAAACTTTTCCGGTGAGTTCCCAGGCTTGGATTAGGCTTTGACGGCGTTCCTCTGCGTCTTCAATGACGTTGAGGACGTAACCCAAATTGACCACATCGGCGGCGGTGTGTGGTACATCGGGATAGTAGTAAGGGTCCCAGCCTGCACTGGTGTAGCCTAAGTTTTTTATTCGCTCGACATCACCACCATAGCCGCAACCGTAATCAAAAAAAGTGGTGTCTTGATGTAGGATTGCCCATTCTATTGCCAATCGCACGGGGCGAGATAAATCAGTGCGAGCGATCGCAGCTCTATGACGCTCGATTTCTAGCGCTTCAGGCATGATACTAATTCGTAATTCGTAATACTTCGGCTACGCTCAGTACAAGTTCGTAATTCGTAATTAAGACACCAAGCACCTAATATTCTTTCAAGGTTTAATGGCCAGTTCAATTAAATCTTCAATTTTCTTGATATTTGGATCGCCTGCTAAATAGCCAATACCGCGATGCAAATGTAAGCGGAATTGAGTGGCCAGGGTTTCTTTGTCGGTGGGATAACCGTCATTGTGACAGCGTTGTTTGAGGGCGAGGAGGAGAATATCAGACATTTCGCCGCCAAAGACGCGCCAAGTCATTTCGACGTTGCTATCTTGGGGAATTGGGACGGGGGACGGTGGAGTTGATTCTGCGAGGGAACGACAAAAAGCCCAACGGCATAGGATATTCCATTGGTCGATTTTGGTGCTGCGCTTAAGTTTGGTAAGTTGGTCTTTGGCTGTTTGAGAGAGTTTAATTCTTTCGATTGGGGATTCCATAATCTTCTTATAAATTGAGATAATTTTCGCTCATAAACCCAAACAGTAGCGAACCGCAGTTTCAACTTCAAGCATCTTGGAGTCAGAAATCTTGGCAGATGGGTTAGCAGGAAAGCGATTTGGATCTAAAGAACGAATTTGAAAACATAAGAACACTGTTTCTATAAGCAATCCACTGTCACTTGCAGAGACTCGTATATTAGTTGGATAATCACGCTTAATATTTGTTCCTTTCGTACCGACAACTACAGTCACAACCAAAGGTAATTCGTTGATAGCGTCTATAGATAAAACTAAAACTGGTCTTGTTCCTGCCTGTTCTCGGCCCTGCACTGGATTAAGATTGACAAAATAAATTTGTTCTCTCTCGATGTTCACAGCTTTTCTAAACCATCCATTTCTGTAATACCAAATTCATTATTGATAGAGGTAATTTCTGTTTTTATATCTAAATCACTAGCCATTTCAACTAGTTGTTCTTTAATATATTTAACATCAAAGAATTTATTTGATATTTGCTTTCTTTCTTGCACTTGGTTGGCGATACGTTTTAAGAGCCATTCTAATTCTTCTAATGACAAAACACGTAGGTCATGCTCTATTTTTATTAAATGTGGTGAGTTCATAATTGATCTCCTTTCCAAAGCTCATTAGATATATTGTAAAGATGTAGGCTTAAAAAAATTGCGTAGACGCATAGCGGCTTGTCGTTAGACATCGCTGAATTTTTTAACGATATGTACTACCAAAAATATCCTGGTTGGATAGTTGTTTGTCGGGTGGAGGAGTCGTATTTAAGGAGATATTCACGAGCGATCGCTTCGTTTTCTCGCAGTGTTTCTACTTCTTTCTTTCCAATCTCGGTGTCAGTAGATAACAAAATTACTTGATGACTGGCGGATGGAAAGTAACGTTCAACTAAGTTACTGCGGTGAGAAGAGTCTAGTCTACCTAACGGCGTATCGATTGCTACTGGTAGGCGGTGTCCAGAGACTTTGGCTAAACCCCAGAGGAAGGCGATCGCAAGTAGTTGTTTTTCACCAGCAGAGAGGCGATGTTTAGGGACAGGTTTACCATTTAAATCGTAAAGTGAAAGGCTGAAAGTCTTGGTATCAATGGTAATGCGATGCACTAAGTCTGATTTGTGCAGGAGATAAAGAAAGCAGTTTTTAACTTCTTCCTCTAATTTATTGAGTTTTCGCAGAGTTAATTTTTCACGAAAAATCTTGAGTGTTTCTTGAACTTTTGCTGCTGACGTAATAATATGTTCGTTATTTTTATGTTTAATGTTTTCTACTGTATATTCACTTAATTCTTTTTTGGACTTGGCAAT
>NZ_JAIVFR010001039.1 GCF_020829685.1 Nostoc sp. CHAB 5715
ACCGAGAATAAGTTACATGGAAAAAGTATTTGCCAAAAAGCCAGGGTTTTTGCCGGATAAAGAAAACCGAGTTCTTAATTTTGGATAAAGTCGAGCTAAAGACAGACCTATTTAAAGCCTTTTTTGTTTGACTGAAAAGTTAGAGCATCGTAGTACGGAAGTATAAATACAGTCTCCTAGATGAGAATCTGCATTAACTTTTTGGGGATAGATTCAAGGATGTGGAGTGATGTATCAGAAACTAACATTTCTCAGGAACAATCCCTGATTCTTTTTTCCTATCTCAGCCCTAAAATTGTGGAATATATGGCTACTTTTTATGCCATAATCTTAATTAAATCATAGTAGGACGTTGTGTCGTATTAGTTAAAAAAACTTAATTATTGCTCAGTAAAGTTTAATATTTTATAATAAATTTTTATGGATTCGCCTTGTTGATCTCAGCTTAATATTGTCTCATTACCAAATCTTAAATTATATTGAATTGTGAGTGCGATCGCTTGATAAGTTTACTGACTTTCTGGTACAAAGGCTGGGATGGTAGTTAATCAAAGCATTACGAGCTTGACCGTCTAAACCGATTATATAACTCTGGACAGATAAAAATTAACCCAATTTTTTAAAGCATCTTCACATCAGAATTTGGTATTGAAAATCAGAAATTAATATTATTTGCTCAACAATAAATAAAAGTCTTTTAAATCCAGACTTTAAGATTTTTCTGTACATAAATAGAAATCACCATCGATAAACGAAGCCTTGCCCAAGTTGGTTTCCTTTTGTAGGCGACTGGTGAACCCGAAAAACATGACATGAGCGATTAATGCACCGCTATATAATACGGCGCGTTAGGCTAAAACCGTAACGCACCCTACTTAAGATTTACTAATGAGATCAATTCATACAAGTTTTCAAAAGTCTTTTGTCACTCCCTCAGGTTATGCTTCGGTAATAGTCAAACAATGTTATTGCATTTCGTCGTATTCTGGGGCTTCAACTCGTCTTGCTTCCATGCGCGAAGCAGGCAAAAACTCAGCGCGACGGACTGGAACCAAGGGCGGTGTATTTCCTTGGTAAGGGTGAATCACTTGTACAGTACGGGCTGGACGCTGCCGTGGTGAGAATAAAGCCAATACCCCAGCGACGACAACACCACCACCAATAGTGAGAGTTGCGCCTCCTACAGCCCAAAGCACGGGTGAAGACCACCAAGTATTTTGCGGTTGGAATGTTGCTGCTGTTTTTTGTTGGTTATTCTGCTGGGCTAATTGCCACTGCTGCTGAGTATTGAAATTTTGAACTTGACCTTGGAGTTGTTGATTCTGCAACTTCAGCTGTTCATTGTCGTTTTTTAAACGCTCCAATTGCATCTGCGTGTTCAGTTTCTCCATCTCCAGACGCTGATCAGTATTGGGAGCAGTCGGTGGCTGAACCTGACCGGGATACATTGGTTGCCCATAAGGCCCATAAGGATACATTTGCGGCTGCATTCCCGGCGCTACTACAGTCCCTGGCATTTGCGGAGCAACAGCAAAGTTAGGCTGTAGGGGGGTATTTGTTCCTTTGAGCAATACGAGAGCCGCCAGCCCAGCTACGGCAACCCCGCCGATAAACGCCATACTCTCACTCATTGCCTTTGCTCCTCAATTGCGACCTAATTATAACAATTTGTGACTGACTCACTCTCACACTCATAAATTATGCCTACTTGACTTCACATAATACTCAAACTATAAGCGAACGGATCAGCTAGTTTTTTTACATGATGATATCTGATGTTAATATTCAAAACCATAACGGTCAAATTGTCTACCAAACAAGCATAGAAAAACTGCACTGTTATACTTTTTTTAATCTAGTTTCCCCGTCTAATCAAGAGGAGTATTTGTGCTGGTGCTGGTGGTATTGATGGCAGCCTTGAGACTTTGGCAAAATTGGGCGATCGCATTTAGTCCCTCCTCTGGTGTACCTTCTGCTAACCGTTTCACAAAAGCGCTACCTACGATCGCAGCATCCGCGCCCCATTCCTTGACCTGACGGGCTTGTGCAGCTTCGGAAATACCAAAGCCTACAGCTATGGGTTTATCAGTAACACTACGAATTTGTTTGAGTAAATCAGACACGCGGTTTTCCAATTGCGATCGCACCCCTGTTACCCCTGTGACGCTGACTAAATAAATAAATCCAAGGGATGAACGAGCGATCGCTTCTATGCGTTGGGCAGAACTGGTGGGAGCTACCAACAAGATTACGTCAATTCCCATCTCACTAGCTGGTTGGAGCAAGCTTGCTGCTTCCTCTAAGGGTAAATCTGGTACTACCAATCCCGCAACCCCAGCCGCAGCAATTGAAGAGAGAAATTTGTCAATTCCCCGGTGCAAAATTGAGTTGTAATAGATCAACAGGACAATAGGCGATCGCAATTTGGGAGTAATCCCTTGTAACATTTCTAGCACCTGCTCCCCTTTACCTTCGCCATATCTGGCAT
>NZ_JAIVFR010001040.1 GCF_020829685.1 Nostoc sp. CHAB 5715
TTTACATTAGTCCGCGCAAGTAAGTGCCTTAGTTTGTATACCTGTGATTTGTAATCGCCAGGGCTAAGTGCAATATATGAGTTACTATCTTCCTCATCTCCCTCATCTCCCTCATCTCCCTCATCTCCCTCATCTCCCTCATCTCCCTCATCTCCCTCATCTCCCCACTCCTTACAGACGCGATGAATCGCGTCTCTACTCGCACATCGTCTTGTCGAGATGTGCATTGACTAATTAATCATCTTCTTCTGCTGGACGTGTCAAAATATCCAGGAGAATACCGGCTCCAAAATCATGCTTTTCGTCTATCTCTTTGACTTTGGTGCTGATTTCTTTTGCTTCCTCGATTGCTCCTAACTTTGCTAATACTAATCCAGAAGCAGCATAAGCATTTAAGTACAATCGAATTTGTGGGTTTTCTTTGCGATTGACTAATATAGGCTTAAGTTGCTCCCAGTCATCAGGCAAGTTTTCTATTTCTTTAATTTTATCTAATAATTTAACTGTTGTTTGTAATGCAAGAGAATAATTATTCTTATAATAGAAAAATCTATATGCTGCTACCAAGACATCTGTATTATCACCAGTTTTGGTTAATGCTTGTTGAATATATTGTTCTGATTCTGATGTGTTCTCCCAGGTTTGTGCAGCTAAAATTAATAAATTTTTGATATCCTCTGGAACCTGGAACCATGAGAATTTATTTGTATTAGCTTGCATAATAAATTTATTGGGGAGTGGGGAGTAGGGAATGGGGAGTGGGGAGATGAGGGAGTGAGGGAAAATAATTAATGCTCCATGCCATATTTAAAAAAAGTGAGAACCCTACATTAAGATGAATAAAACAATAATAGGCAATGGAGAGTAACGAGTAGTAATATTCACCACTCCCCACTCCCCACTCCCCATTCCCATTTAAAACAAAGTAAGAACGTACACCAAGGTGAATAAAACAATCCAAATAATGTCTACGAAGTGCCAGTAAATTTCTGTCATTTCGATGAAAGTATGATTGGTTGCAGAATATTCACCGGGAAGACGCGATCGCCACAATGCACGTAATATCAATAACAGTCCCACAAAAACGTGCAAACCGTGGAACCCTGTCATGATATAAAAGCAGTTGGCGAAGACGTTGGTAGTCAGTCCGTATCCTAAAGTTGAATACTCATAAACCTGACCACCCAAGAAAATTGCACCCATGATTGCAGTAATTGCGTACCACAGTTGCATTCCCTTGACGTTATTCTTTTTAATCGCCGTATCACCGAAGTGAATGACGAAACTACTAGACACCAGAATAATCGTGTTAATCGTCGGCACGAGTAATTCTACTTCACTTCCTTCTGGAGGCCAAACGGCTGTACTGCTCCGAAAAAACAAATAGGTGGCAAAAAATCCCCCAAACATTAGGGATTCAGAAGCGAGGAACGTCAACAATCCCCAAACTCTTAAATCTGGATGTTCTTCGTGTCCTGCACTGTGATCTTCGCTTGTGGTTGTAGCTATAGTCATAGATTTTTTGACAATATTATCTGCTGCGTCTGTTGTGGAAGCTTGAATGAAGAATGAAGTCTGAAGCGGCAAAATTTTCATTCTTCATCCAAAATCCTTGTTTAACTTATACCAATTCACGAAAATCCTGATACATATCGATTTCTCGTAGAGGCAAGGCGCAATGCCCATAGGTGTCAACTTAACGCAAAACTCATGTCCCGCAAGGAACTGAAGTTCCTTGCTAATAGCGAAAGTCATCTGAAGATGACTAAATATATTCAAAAATCTTTAGTCTACTTGAGTAGACTTTAGCTATTAGCCCTGAAATTCATTTCTGGGCGGGCGTGGAAGCCAACAGATAAGCGATTTTTAGCTTAAGTTGACACTAATGGGCATTGCCATGCCCCAAAAGAGCGTATTTGTATCATTATTAAAGTGAAATGGTATTAACTCTTCACTTGTTCAGGAATTCTCACACTTCCGAGTTCCGAGTTCTGAAGCTCAAGTTCCGAGTTCTGAAGCTCAAGTTCCGAGTTCTGAAGCTCAAGTTCCGAGTTCTGAGGCTGAAGTTCCGAGTTCCGAACTCGGCCTTTCGAGTTCTGAGGCTGAAGTTCCGAGTTCCGAACTCGGCCTTTCGAGTTCTGAGGCTGAAGTTCCGAGTTCTGAACTCGGCCTTTCGAGTTCTGAGGCTCAAGTTTCGAGTTCCGAACTCGGCCTTTCGAGTTCTGAGGCTCAAGTTTCAAATTTTCAAATCAAATGAATAGAAGTTGCAGTCACCTTGAGAGCGATCGCATTACTCACTTTACTACCTAAGCACTAGCTGACGGCGTTGCAGATGGCTGTATTTCAAGAGTGTTATCATGACCGTAGTCATAAGGCCCATGAGTCACAACCGGCAACACTTCCCAGTTTTCAATTGCAGGTGGTGAGCTAGTTGTCCATTCTAAAGTCAAACCTTGCCAAGGATTATCACCAGCCAAAGGCCCTTTCA